>NZ_JAOTGC010000017.1:0-40732 GCF_044427445.1 Streptococcus sp. 2020WUSS084
CTAGTTATTATGGACAGAGGGTATGAATCCTACAATGTCATGGCACACTGTCAAGAAAGAAATTGGTCCTATATTATCCGTATTCGTGACGGGAATCATTCTATGAAGTCAGGATTTAATCTCCCTGACACCTCTTGTTTTGATGAAAAATTTGACCTAAACATCTGCCGGAAACAAACCAATGAGATGAAACAACAGTATCAAAATTTACCTAATCACTATCGCTGTTTACCTAATCACTCACCCTTTGACTTTCTACCAAGCTCTAGCCGAAAAAATGATCCACTCCAGTTTTACGAACTTCATTTCCGAATGGTGCGTCTCGAAATCAAGCCGGGAGTCTTTGAAACTTTGGTGACAAACACCGATTATTCTCCGGAAAAATTAAAAGATCTCTATGCTTACAGATGGGGCATAGAGACCAGTTTTCGTGACCTAAAATACAGCATCGGTCTGACTCATTTTCACGCGAAAAAGAAGGAAGGGATTCTCCAAGAAATCTACGCTCGCTTTATCAATTTTAATGTTTGTAAATGGCTAACCTCATACGTTGCTATTAAAACATCAAAGTTAAAACAGGCTTATAAAATTTGTTTTTCAGACGCTGTTTATGCCTGTCGAAAATTTCTTAGAGCTGAACTCACTTCCTTCCAATTGGAAACTTACATTGCCAAACATTTATCCATCGTCCGACCCAATCGAACCTTCCAAAGAAAGATAAAAAGCAAGGTACCTGTAAGCTTCACTTATAGAGTAACATAATAGTTGAAAAATAGGGTTAAAAAACCTCCTTTTTGTGCGCCCTAAATACAAAAACTATTCCCGTTTTGTCATGAACTGCTCAGACGAGAATAGTTTCTTTTATTGCTTAAATGCTTAACTTAATGACATTGGGCAAAAAGCCCAGCACCGCTTCTCAAAGTTAGTATCAACATCTAAACGCAGTGGTTGATTGGGTTTAACAGTCCAGTGGACTGTTAAAGGTTGGAGATAAGATTTGCGAAGCAAATCTCAGCAATTCGTTTTTCACACTCCAAATCTGACCATTACGACTGTTGCGAACAAAGTTCGCTTCACCTCCAACCTCAAACTGTCTCCCAGGCAGTTTGAGCTGTGCGGGGGTGGGAGTGAAACAATATGGGAATAGACTGTTTCAGCTCAACAACTAGAAATAAAGACTTGTTGACGAACTCTTCTATGAATGGTCGAGTTCTGTCCCACTCCCTTTTTAATAATATTATTCTTCAACCCATGTTCCCCAGTTACCGCCAAGACGACCAAAAAATTTCAAATAGTTAAACATGTTACTAATCTCCTTTAATCTTTATGAGTTTAGTATAATGCTTTTCACAATTCTTCAACAGGACAAAAATGTCACTTTATTGATTGTCAACTCTCCAATCTTCTTCAATCTTTTGTTCTAACTCTCTATTTTCTATCAATTTTGCAAATAGCACCGCATCTAGATAATGCTTTTCAGCCTCATCCCGATCCTTATCCACAAAAAGTGCATATTTCCATTTTAATACACTAACAATGGGCTTTTTCTGAAAATCTTGTGTCGACTGTATAATCTTATCTACACTGTCAAATATCTTTGGTATTGGTTCGTAATATTTTTTACTTCCCAAAATGTTTACACAAGATAATAATGTATCCCTTAGAACAAATAAATCATTTGAATTGATGATATTGATTTGCTCATGTAAATGCTCTATAATTTTCAAAAACTGTCTAAATATTTCTGAATCACAGCTAGATAACCTAACATATTCAAGATGGAGCCTAACAATCAACAAATCATTCAATTCATACTTTCGTTTGCGAAAAATTTGTTCAAAGTAGTCTTCCAGTATCTCTTTTCCAAAGCCTGCTGTACCTGACTCTAAAGTATCAATTCGTGATTGAATCGCATCTATTGCTATCTTCTCCTCCTCAGGCAATTCATCATAATAATCGTCATAGATTTCTGTCATCATGGCATCTCGCTTTTCCGCCAAATCTTCATTACCATAAGTTGGGGTGCGAAGTACATCAAACTTCAGCTTGGAATATCTTTCGGGTAAGGATACGTAATCTGGCATAAGTTCGTAAAGTCCCATACCTAAACGAGTTGCAATATACTGAATCTTTGAAAAAGTCGGCTTGGAAGTACCTGCTTCAATACGAGTTAATTGGCGCACAGAGAGTTCCAGTTCATCGTCACAAAACTGTTCACGTGTCATGCTAACAGATTCTCGTAATTGACGTACACGCTGTCCAAATTCCTTATCGTTCATAAACCACACCTCCAAATATACTTTTTAAATTATATCAAATATATTACACAAATTCCATATCATGCTCTTCTTAAAACAGACGGCTGGATTCGTTTTTTATTATAGCTTGAAGCCATAACAAGATAAAGGCCCGATATTACGGGCATTAATCAAGTAGTCATAGCACTAGCCTAAACGAAGTTCAGCGGACGTCTTTAGATGTTGCTGGAGAGAAACAGCTTATAGCTGGTATACAAGCCACCCGTTTTCACAGGTTGTTATGACTTGATTTATCTGTTAATACTTGTTTTATGTCCAATAAAGAAACAATCTTCCAATTCTGCTCCACGCCATCAATTTGCAGATTGATACTATGAATACCTGCATTAATAGCCGTTTCCACATCAAGCCGACGGTCACCAATATAGTAAGTACGTTCCTTTTCCAGGTCGTATTTTTCGATGAGAAATAGCAGAGCTTCTGGACTTGGTTTGCGGGAAAAACCAGAATCGCTGGTCAAGATTTCTGTGAAATGGTGAGCAATGCCCAACTCCTCCAAAACCTGAAAAGCATTGTCACTCTTGTGAGTATAGACAAAGTTTTGAATACCTTGTTGAGCTGTCCAGTCCAAGATTTCCGCCGCACCAGTCATCAAAGGAATTTGCGTATTTTTCTCCTTCAAGGAAGTCGCTCGTACGCGATTAAGCTCATCACTATCTAGACCGTACTTGTCCGCATCACGCACCAGCAAGTCTTTAACAGAATAGCGGAGAATATATTTTCTCACTTCTTCACGGTTAAAAGGAAGTTCATATTGCTCATAAGTTTCCTGGATGCCAGCTAAAATCGCTTCATACGAATCTAGAAGTGTTCCATCCAAATCCCAAATAAATGTCGGTGTCATCTTATCTCCATTCAAATGCTTGATAAGGCTTGTCCAATTGGTAGCCCAATTTTTCAGCCAGTTTCAAGGAAGTCAGAGTATGGGCATCCCAGCTAGGATAGAGATTACGGTCTAAACAAGCTAAGATTAACTGAGCAGCACAAGCTCTAGCTAAACCCAAACCTCGATAGTCTTCCCTAGTATCCACTTCTATCTCAATCCCACCTGAATAACTGGCATAGGATGAGGCACCTGACACCACCTGTTCCTTATGCAAGATGACATAGCCTAGCCCCAAGTCTAAAAACTGCTCCACATCAGCATAATTACCAACCAAATCGCGTGACCAGTCTTCCACCAGACAGGCATCATACAGATTACGGTCAATCACTTTCAGGTCAAACTCTTCAGGTAGGGCATCAATCAGTTTCTGCAAATGCCCAAGGTCAAAACTAGTATCTTTTTTCGTAGCATAACGGGTAAAGGACCGGATACTGTCTCCGTAAGTCCCTTCTATCAAGTCTGACCAGGCCTGGTTTTGAGGGACTAAAATAATATCCTTTCCCTCACACATTTTTACCAAGTCTCGATGTGGCTGGCCAGCTAAAAAACTAAAGAAGCTCTGCCGTCCATAGAGAGCTAGAGCTGACTGGGTCAATTGACTGTCATCAACATAAATGTCTCCCATGACACCTTCTAAACAGGTCCAAATAATTGCCTCAGGCCAATCTCCAAATAAACTAGCTACTCGTCTCATCTGCTCTGCCATTATTTTTCCGTATAAGGATAACCCAAGTGCTCGTAAGCCTTAGCTGTCGCAACCCGCCCCGTCCGTGTCCGCATGAGGAAGCCCTGCTGAATCAGGTAAGGCTCGTACATGTCCTCCACCGTTTCACGCTCCTCGGCGATATTGACCGACAGGGTGTTGAGGCCGACGGGACCGCCACCGTACATCTCAATCATGGTACGGAGAATCTTCTGGTCCACATAGTCCAGACCTTCACGGTCCACATCCAGCATAGTCAGGGCCTTATCCGTAATGCTATCGTCAATCAGGCCGTCGCCCATAATCTGGGCAAAATCCCGCACTCGCTTGAGCAGGCGGTTGGCGATACGTGGAGTTCCGCGGGAACGACGAGCCAGCTCGATAGCTGCTTCATGGGTAATCTCCATCTCAAAGATGTCCGCTGTCCGCTCGACAATCTCCGTCAAATCAGCCAGTTCGTAATACTCCATGTGACCAGTGATACCAAAACGGGCCCGCAGGGGATTGGACAGCATCCCCGCACGAGTGGTCGCTCCAATCAGGGTAAAAGGCGGCAACTCCAGATGCACAGAGCGACTGGCCTCCCCAGCCCCAATCATGATGTCAATGTAAAAATCTTCCATGGCAGAGTAGAGAATCTCCTCAACCGCCATGGGCATACGGTGGATTTCATCGATAAATAGGACATCTCCTGGCTCCAAATCGTTGAGAAGGGCCACTAAATCGCCTGCCTTTTCAATGACGGGACCACTGGTCTGCTTGATATTGACCCCTAGTTCGTTTGCAATGACAAAGGCCATGGTGGTCTTACCCAGACCCGGAGGACCAAAAAGAAGAGTATGGTCTAAGGCTTCATCACGGAGTTTTGCCGCCTCGATAAAGATTTTCAACTGGTCCTTGACCTTGTCCTGACCGATGTATTCATTTAATTTCTGTGGACGCAAGGTACGCTCGACATATTCCTCGTCCTGCATTTGTTCCATGTCTAAAATTCGATTTGTCATGAAACCATTATAGCATAAAATGAAAATACCAGACTCAGTGAGTCCAGTATTTCCAGGAGATTATACGATCCCTAGCTCTTGTCGCTTGCGACTTAGAGCTAGGGACACCTTTAGGTGAAAAGTATTTCTGCTATTTCTAGCTTGGATATAGTATAGCACGCCAAACTTAAGGGAAAGTAAAACAGAATTCATTTTATGTGTTTTTCATTATTTATAAAAACATCTGTGATTTTTGCTCATAGCTACTTTACTCCTCAATCCGCACATGAACAAACCATTTGTCAATACTCCTCTTCCCAGAACGCCGTAACCGCTCTGCGATTCCCTCCATATATTTTTCAAACCTTTCTTCCATTTTTAAGACTCTAGAGCTCCCTCTGTCACTTCCTCCCAAAGATAATGTATATGTTGTTTGTTTCATTCTCTTCTCCTATCTATTTATTATACAAGTAATCATTAGTGTTCCATTTTATTATTAGGTAACCCTAGACTTAGACTGGTCGGTCCATCGACTCCCATTCACTAACTGGCTTGCGGTAAGCCTCTTAAGAAATCTTGATAGAGATGATTTCTCTCCACTAACTGCTGGTGAGGACCATAATCGGCTACTTGCCCATTTTTATCTAAGACCAGAATCGCATCCGCCTCACGCACTGTGTGCAAACGGTGAGCAATGGTTAGCCTTGTTTTCCCAGCTGTTAAACGGTCAATCGCTTTGCTAATGACACGTTCTGTGACAGTATCTAAACTCGCTGTCGCCTCATCCAACAAATAGATAGGATGCTCTAACAACAAGGCTCTCGCAATGCTAAACCGTTGTTTTTGGCCTTCCGACAAACCTGTCCCATTTTCTGAAATCCGAGTATCTAAACCATCTTCCAACTCAGCTACTAAATGAGACAATCCCAACTCCTTGAGAATATGAGCAATACGCTCTTCAGACACAGACTCGTTCTTTCCATACAATAGATTTTCTCTAATCGTTCCATGGAAGAGAGTATTGTCTTGAGGTATGAAGGAAATCAATCTTCTCATCTCCTTGGTTGAAATATCACTTAAGCATTGTTGACCAATCCGAATCTCTCCTTGGTAGTCTTGATAGTATTTCATCAGCAAGGCAAAAATAGTTGACTTTCCTGCCCCACTTGGACCAACAATCGCCACATGAGAACCCGCAGGAATGTCAACAGATAAACCGTTCAACACTGGTTCTTCACGGTAAGAAAAATGAAGATTCTTTAATTGAATACCCGTATTCTCAATAACCATCTCTGTATCTACTTGTTCTTCCTTGTACAATTCCAATAATTCTACCAAGCGTTTAGAAACCGCACGAAACTCTGTCAACTCGTTTAAGGAAGAAGCAATATCTGTCACAGGCTCAATCAATTGCATCATATATAAGACAAATGTTGTCAGTGTTGCCATAGTCATCACACCCTTGGTCACTTCTATACCTGCTACAAGTAACACCAGGATGATAAAACCCGTCATCAGACTACTAACTAATGCGTGTTGCAAAACTGAAAATTTAATAATTCTTTCAAAACTAAGAGCTAAATGGTCAAATGCTCTGCCCATGTTATGGAATTCAGCCTTTTCACCTTGAAAAGCTTTCATTAAACGAATATTAGTAAACTTATGACTGATGCGACTAGAAATATTTCCTAATCCCTCTTGATAATCTACGTAGCTATTTTCTAATTTTTGACTCATAGGTACCATGATCAAAGCCAGAAGAGGAACAAGCAACAAACTCATAAGGGTAAGAGAGGGACTAATCATCCAAAGAAAATAAACAGACCCTCCCAGAGTTAGGACATTCATCAAGAAATTTGGAAGAATAACGGTGATGAAGTTCAGAACAACCGACATATCATTGGTCAAACGACTAGCAAGATCACCTGATTGGTATTGATCCAGTTCTGAAACTGATGTTTTTAACAGAGACTGATAAATGAATTTTTGAAGACGGTTCAGAGACTGGCTGCCACTTCGACCAATTAGATAGCCCGATAAAGCCTGTATTGTATAGACTGATATAAAGAAAAGGATGAAGCCACTTAGTAATAGTGGTTGTGCTAATAGACTTCTTAAATAAGTTTGATCTAGCAACTTACCAATAAACTGGGGCAGGAACAAGCTCATTCCAACCCCAAGAACACTCAGCGCTATTCCAAACAAGAACATCGTTTTATTGAGCGATTTCAACAACACTCCGACGAGTCTTCTATTCATACCTAGAACTCCAAATTCTTGAACTTTTTCGCAGCAATTTTAGTAAATACGAGTGCGTAAACAAGCGTCACACCAATAGCTCCTAAGTAAGCAAGTCCCGCTCCTGTAAGACCTTCGCTCGCCAAAGGCATATAACTAGTTGGAAAAAGCATCGCAACTGGACCGCCAACAACTGCTAAAATCATCATCGTAATCGTCACCAAAAATCCTGTGACCATTGTGGTAATATTTTTCAGATACAAACAAAGAGCAGTTGCCAAACTAACCGATAAAATATCTTTTAGCAAATAAGCGACAATACAAAACACATTACTCAAACTCTCTGCCAAACTAGTATCAAAAACGGACGGACTACCAAAAGGCAGATGGATTACCCTGACATAATGTACAAATGCAGATGTCGCAAAGAAGAGACCATAGAAAATAACAATTGTTGCTAAGAGACCCAAATATTTAGACCAGAAAATCTGTTTCCGCCCAAGATCTCTGTATAAAAACATGGTATGTTCATCTACTTCTTTCCTAAAGACAGAGATAGCCAAGAAATACAGGGTCAAACTAGGAAGAATAAAACTATCCACAGAGCTCATCATCATATTCGTAAAGGCAACAAGGCTAACCGACCCCTCACTAGCATGAATTTGCATAAAATTCGACCCTTCAATAAATGAAGTGACTAGATAAATAAAAGGAAACAAAGTGAACAGGAGATAAATCTGCGTCTCCTTTCGCTTCCAAATCGTTCTAAAGATAGCTGGAAAAATTTGCTTCATACTCACTACCCTTTCGTAAAGATTTCTTTCAAGTGATTCTCTTTCATTTCTAGTTTCACAATCAATTCTTGACGAGCCAGCACACCAAAAATCTGATTTAGCTCACTTGTAGGTGTAGCAGTGGAAATCTCTAACACTTCCCCCTCTAGCACCACATGGTCATTGAGCAAAGCCTCTACAGAATCTAGGTTTTTAGTCGTATCCAACTGCACGAGCACACTTGGATGAGATTTGCCTTCAAAAGCCTCTGCCAATTCTCCCGATTCGATATAGACATAGCGACTGCACAAGGCCTCCAACTCACCTAGTTGGTGACTCGAAATCAGCATGGAAATTTGTCGCTCACTAGACCACTGCTTCAAGATATCAATCAATTTCTGAACACCAATCGGGTCCAAGCCCACAAAAGGCTCATCTAAGATCAGGAAATCGGGCTCCGCAACCAAGGCAATCGCCAAAGCAGTCCGTTGTTTCATACCAAACGAGAATCCCTTTGGTTTCCGATTGCGAGCTTCCCATAATTCTACCAATTTCAAAGTCTTCTCAATATTTGGATAGAGGTCTTTTTTCCCATGCAGGTCCAAATAAAACTTAAGATTGTCCATAACTGTCATTTCTGGATAGAAGACTGGATCAATCATAATCCCAAAGTCTACCAACAAATTATCCTGACTAAAAATATCCGTACCCTTATAAGTAATGGTTCCTGAACTTGGTTTTAGGGACTTGGCCATTAATTTCATGAGCGTGGATTTTCCAGCTCCGTTTTTCCCAATCAGACCAACAATCTCGCCCTTATTGATCTCTAAACTCACATCTTTTAGTGAGTAAAATTCGTTTCCTGCAAACTGTTTTGATAAATGATTGATTTTAAGCATAAGTAACTCCTTTTTCTAACTATTTCTAAAACTCCAGCTTTTCAAAGTTCGAACGGCCTTTGAGATAGATAGCAACAATATAAAATGTCGTTATAGCTACTACCAAGGACCATGCAAGCAGTGGCTGATTAAGGTTCATCTGAGCATAGCCATTCGGTACGACATAACGAACTCCAATGAGAAATGGTGCAGTTGTTGTAAACAGCGACCAAAAAACTCCTGCTAAAACTGCCTGTAAGGATTTGGCTTTGATAGAAACCATGGCAACCAATAGAATACCGATAACATTGATTGAAATTGTTGCAAAAATAGATAGGAGAGTGGACTGTACATTATTCCAATCATCCGATACTACTTTTCCAGAAGCATTCAAGAAACCAAAATAAGCAATCGCACTTGTCAGCATTGTTAGAAGGACATAAGAGGCATACATCGTCACTAAACTAATGATTTTTGCATTAAAAAGTCGAGTTCTATTCAGATCTTTATATAAAAATAGAATACCACTATCAATCTCATCCCTAAAAACTGCGGAAATTATCAAGGATAACAGCAATGTTGGTAACACAATCCCATCCTGTGTTGCCAATGCTGCCCCTAGAAAATCTAAAAAATTATCCGTATATTCAGCTTTTACGCCTACTAAAAATTTAGACAATATCGGAACTAAGATTGGTAAACCAGCAAAGGCATAGAACAAAGCAACATCTCTTCTATAGATAATCGATTTAAAAATAGACCTAAACATATTCATATTGTTTCCCCTTTTTATCAATAAGATAGATGAGCAATAACTCCCTCACCTATTCATTCGTAAACAAAAAGAAAAATTCTCTGGAAAAACCAAAGAATTTTAATACTCATATTTCACCATCAATTATGGTCTCAAATAATGTGCCGCCACATAACCAACAACGAAACCTGTAACTGCAGCTACTAGCATGTATTTCTCCTCCTTCATAATATAATACTCTTTCTTCAATTTCCTATTAGTTTTGAATACAATAAACAATAATTCCTACACCGACACCGATAATGAATGCTGATACCATAAATTTCTCCTTTCTAATTTATTCATACTATAAAGAATATTGAATTTTTTCTTTTATTCCTGATAGGGAGTTCCTAAAATATTTCCTCCAATTTCCCAAATAGAGAATCAAGGCCAAACTAATCAGGACAATCCACCCCAATAGGTAATAGAATTCTTGATTCAAAAGTTCAAAATGGGGATTTTTGAAAAATTCAATATAAGCTCCTAGAAAACTATATTTCAAAATCTGCCCCACTGTCTCATTCATCAAAGACAGGCTAGGTCCCATAGATACTGCCATTGTGATAAGCATAGAGGTAACCTGTGACTTGGATTGAGATTGGGAAGTTGCTCCGATCAAAAGATTAATTAGAATAGAAGCCAGAGATGTCAAAAGCATGATAACCGAATAGCTAAGAACATATCCTGATACATCAGCCTGTGTGATAGCTGGAAATAGAATGAGGTTGACAAAGCTAATGACAACAGGATAACACAAAATAGACAGCACATATTCACTCGGGCGAACACCTGTCAGTAACAAGGTAGACAGATTATTCTTTTCCTTTTCTTCAGAAATCATTGCTGATATAGGACTTCCTACTGACATACCAATAGCCATTGAAAAACAAATTCCCATTAAATCCATTGCCTTGGTATCATCTGTTTTCATCACAAACTTAAACAGCAGTAACATGAAATAGGGCATCAAAACTGGCAATAGAATGTTCTTATTGGTCACCAAGACTTGTGTTCGAAGCCAAAGTAAGGCTAAAAATCGTTTATACATTTAAGGTTGCTCCTGTCTGTTGAATAAAAATATCTTCCAAAGTTGGCTCACAAGAGTGAATAGTTGTCGCCTGAGCTAACTTTTCAGGTATCAATTCACTAAACAATAGCTCATGATCACTACCGTCCTCAAAAGTAACCCTCACTTTTTTAGTGACATTGTACTTATGAATCAAATCCTGCGGACTTCCCTTTTCAACCAAATTTCCTTGATTCAATAGAACCAATTGATCACATAAGAATGTCGCTTCTGCCATATCATGCGTGGTCAAGAAGATCGTCGTCCCCTTACCCTTTAGCTCCAATAAGAGTTCATGAATCCGCTTTGAAGTTGTAGGATCTAGACCGCTTGTCGGCTCATCAAGAAACAATACTTTTGGTGAATTGATTAAGGCTCTTGCAAGCAACATTCGTTGCTTCATGCCTGTAGATAGTTTTTCTGCAATTGTCTTTTTACTATCCAGCAATCCTACTTTTTGTAGAATAACCTCTACTTCTTTCGAACTGACACCAAAGAATTTTGCATAGAACAACAAATTATTTTCCAAGGTCATCTTCTCGAAGAAACCACTTGAATCACTGACCAAGCCCATTGCTTCAAAGTCCTCTGGCGACAATAGGGTCGATTCTTTACCTAGTAGATAAGATTTTCCGCTATCTGCTGGTAGCTGCCCGGTAATAATCTTAATCATGGTTGTCTTTCCCGAGCCAGAGGGACCCAAGAATCCAAAGATTTGTCCTTCTTGAATGTCAAAGCTAATGTTGTCTAAGGCAACCTTGTCTCCAAACTGTTTATGGATATGTTGAACTGTTATCATCTCTACTCCCCTAAATTAAAACAAACTTATTTTTTCCACCATGATAAAATCCATAAAGCTGGTGCTATAATCATCCTTCTTCTCCTTTCATTTTTCCTACACTTGTTTATTCGTAAATCATTTGGAAAATGATTTACGAATAAACAAGTGTGTATCTCCTTGAGGGGAATTTTCCCTCTCACTTACTTATTCGCAAATAGTTTTCATTTTTTGAAAAAATCTTATTTTTTTGAATAAGTTGTGAGCTTGCTTCCCCTACACTTATCTATTCGTAAAATTTTGGGAGTGGGACAGAACTCGACCAATCTAAAGAGTTCGTCTTCCCACCCCCGCACAGTTGATTAGGTCAGATTTGGAGCGTGAAACACGAACGAATCTGCCAATCAACCACTGCGCTGAAATGTTGATACGAACTCTGAGAAGCTGGGCTGGACTTTCTGCTCATCCTCTTACGAATGATTGTCTAGCGGAAGGAGCTTGTTTTCCCCTTCACCTATTTATTCGCAAATAAACAAAAAAATTCTCTGGAAAATCCAAAGAATTTTAATTTTTTATAACCCAAGTCGTTCAAAGATGTCATCCACCCGCTTAGCATAGTAGTCTGGGTTGAAGAGTTCATCGATTTCTTCCTGGCTAAGTTTGGCAGTCACACGCTCATCCGCTTCGAGAAGGGGCTTGAAGTCCACTTGATTATCCCATGACTGTGCTGTTTTTGGTTGCACCAAGTCATAGGCTTCCTCACGGGTCATGCCTTTTTCAATCAAACTGAGCATGACACGCTGGCTGTAAATCAAGCCAAAGGTCGACTCCATATTGCGTTTCATATTTTCAGGGAAGACCGTCAAGTTCTTGACAATATTACCAAAACGATTGAGCATATAGTTGATGAGAATGGTCGTATCCGGCGTGATAATCCGCTCCGCTGACGAGTGGGAAATATCGCGTTCGTGCCAGAGAGCCACATTCTCAAAAGCCGTCACCAAGTGACCACGCACCACGCGAGCCAGACCGGTCATGTTTTCAGAGCCGATAGGGTTGCGTTTATGGGGCATAGCAGAGCTGCCCTTTTGGCCTTTGGCGAAATACTCTTCGACTTCACGTTGTTCAGATTTTTGTAGCCCACGGATTTCTGTCGCCATACGCTCGATAGACGTTGCAATCAAGGCTAGGGCTGAGAAATATTCTGCGTGAAGATCACGAGGAAGGACCTGAGTCGAAATTTCCTGCGGACGAATGCCCAATTTGCCACAAACATACTCTTCCACAAACGGAGGAATGTTGGCAAAGTTTCCAACTGCACCTGAAATTTTACCAGCTTCGACACCCTTGGCTGCCACATCAAAACGCTCCATGTTGCGTTTCATTTCGCTGTACCAAGTTGCTAATTTAAGACCGAAGGTCGTTGGCTCCGCATGGACACCGTGGGTCCGCCCCATCATAATCGTGTACTTATGCTCACGCGCCTTGTCAGCGATGATATTGGTAAAGTTTTCAAGGTCACGACGGATGATGTCGTTGGCCTGCTTGTAGAGATAACCGTAAGCCGTATCCACCACATCGGTCGAAGTCAGACCGTAGTGGACCCACTTGCGTTCCTCACCAAGACTTTCCGAAACCGCACGAGTGAAAGCCACCACATCGTGACGGGTCTCCTCTTCAATCTCTAAAATGCGGTCGATGTCAAAAGTCGCCTTCTCACGGATCAAAGCCACATCTTCCTTGGGAATCTCACCCAACTCAGCCCAAGCCTCATCAGCGAGGATTTCCACCTCCAACCAAGCTTTGTACTTGTTCTCTTCACTCCAAATAGCCGCCATCTCTGGACGGGAATAACGTGATAACATATGTACTCCTACTCCATATAAATATAATTTTTTATTTTTGAAATAAATTATCAGTTCTAAATTCTAAACAATAGTGATTTTTCTGCGTGAATATTTTCTAATCTATCAAAATAGTATAAATTAAAAATCTTATACTTCTTATTCCTTTTGACATCTATATACTCACTTTTTATTTTCAAAGTAACATGACCATTTGAAGGTAACTCTGAAATCGTTTGTCTTTCTTCATTTTTTATTTCAAGTATTTCTATTGGGTAAATTAACTCATCATGTTCAATGTACCAATGCTTTGCAAAATCATCATTTGTATTATTATTCCAAAGATTAACCTGATTTAAGTCGAAATATACCTCAATAATTCCATCTTTCTCAAAATCAGACTCCAAAAATACATTGGAAATATCAGTATGTCCACTTAAATTGTAAAGCTTGTATTCCTTTTCTTCTTCAAACTTAATGCTTTCGCTTTTTATTTTCAAAACAACATGACCATTTGGAGGCAACTCTGAAATCGTTTGTCTTACTTCATCTCTTATTTCAAGTATCTCTACGGGGTGTTCTCCATTATTATTGATGAACCATTTGGATTTTAGAATCTTATATTCGTTCATGAAATCAACTTGTTTTGAATTAAAATCAACTCTAGCAGTTGCTTCTGGAAAATCTATCTCATAAATATTATTAAGCTTAACAAGTATTGTACCATTTATAAGTCTTTTAACGTATAAATTATTGAGATAGTGATAAACTAGTATTAACGCACAATCAATAAAATGAAAAAATTCTTCCATATTATCTATATTTACATACTCATCACATTCTCCTGAGTGCGCTAAACTATTTCTCTTATCCACTAAACTATCTATATATCCTTCAAAACCATTTGGATTCTCCCCTTTTTTTGAATATTTTGATATAGAACCTGTCTCCAAATTTTCGATGCATCGTTGCATTTTGGGAAATGAGTTACTCATCTTAAGAAGTTCCTCACTTGACGCTTCCGGATATAATCTTTTTATCAAATCAATTAAATTGTTAAACCACAGATTATTACTTGAAAAATAATAATCTTTTTTTATAGATAATTTCCAATTTACAATAGATTTAATATACTCTTCTTTGACATATTGTGTTGAATTAAGAATTGTCTTATAAAATACAGCTGTAAAATTATTATCACAAATTATCTCATTCTTTTCTTCTAGATGCTTAAAAAGAATACCTTTTGATTCATTTTCCCAAATGGTATATAGAGTAATAATAAAATTTTTCTGTAATGTTTCCTTCATAAAATTTTTCTGTTCAACTATATCAATAATATCATTGAAATTTTTTATATTATTATAAAAATTATCGCTCAGAATAAAACTATTCATTTCCCAATAGTTCCCTTTTAAAAATACCTACTCTAGATTTTACATTTGAAATAGCAGTATACTTTCCATTAAAGTCACTTTTATTTTCTTTAATGATAGAAAATTTACTTTCTTCAAACATTAAATCAGTTAAACTTTCTAGTCGATCCAGTTCATTTGCAACAAAAAGCATTGTACTATCATAAACCATATTCTCTGCTTTGCTTTTACTTATGCTTGACCTAAAAGCTTTTTTACCAAATAATCTTTTTACAGTTGTTATCACTGCAATAAAAAATCCCTCCAATTCAGCAATATCACTCTCTGTCCAATCTTTTGACGCTTCCATATACAAATCTAAAAGTTTTGATGTTGAAATAGGAGTAATATCCCCATTTATAGCGCTATAATATGCAAAGAAACGCACTACTTTCTCTGAATATTCTAACCTATTATTATACTCATCCTTTTTAGCAGGTGCCCAAAGTTCTTTAAAAATATTATTTTCAGCTAAACGATTTATTAAGTCATTAAATTTACCAGTATACAATGCATTTCTGACTTCTTGCTTATTTAATGCCAACCCACCAGTATTTAATCTTTCAAACACCAACCTCCTCATATTTTCTCTTTCAAATTCATTTTTTGTTGATTCACTCAATAATATTGTTGCAGAAATATATCTTCTTGTTATCATATCTTGAATATTTGCTGGTAGATTTGAAAAGTTCATCCCTTCATATTCAGGGAAAAATTCTAACGATTCCAGTGCAAATTCATCATCTAAAAATGAAATAATAGTTGAAATCCTTTGTTTTCCATCCATAATTTCATACTTGCCATAATCATATTCGAATAAAAAAATTGATGGAATTGGAATATTAATTATAAAACTCTCAATCAGTTTCGATTTTTTTGAGTTTTGCCAAACTATGTTCCTTTGATAATAGGGAGCTAGGTCGTAGCTTTGAAAAATTTCTTTTACATTATTTAGTGGATACCTTGCTTGCTCTGTAACAATTCGAAAGTCAACTTTTTCAGTGACCGGTGAATTCAAAATATTTTTTATTGTATCCTTAGTTAAAAGTTCAGATATGCGTCGACTCATATTTACACCACCATAATATTTAATAATTTTAAGTGAATTTTCACCATCTTACACACTATCACAACCCTCCCCCAACACCGTCACATGTCCCATTTTGCGATTGTGCTTCGCTTCTAGTTTACCATAAAAGTGGGGATGGGCGGTAGGGTTTTCTTGAAGAAATGTTTGGACGGCTTCCATGTCTTGTCCGAGGACGTTGATCATAACGGCTGGAGAGAGCAGGCGAATAGGAGGTAAAGGCTCCCCTAAAACGCCTCGGATATGGGTATCAAACTGTGAAAAATCACAGGCTTCAATGGAATAATGCCCCGAATTATGTGGCCGAGGGGCGATTTCGTTGACCAGAATATCCTGACCTGCTACAAACATTTCAACACAGAGGGTGCCTGCCAAATGGAGCCTGTCTGCGATTTGCAGGGCCATGGTTTTGGCTTTTTCAGCTAGTTCATCTGAAATACGGGCAGGCACGATAGTCTTGTAAAGAATATTATTGCGGTGGATATTTTCCTGTACAGGAAAGACGGTGTAGTCGGAGCCATTGCCAGACACAAGGACGGAGATTTCCAGGTCGAAATTCACAAACTCTTCCAAGACACACTCAGCAGTATTTGCCAGTTGACTGGCTTCTACCAAGTCCGCTTCTTCTCGAATGACCTTCTGGCCATGTCCATCATAGCCCCCAGTGGCTGTCTTTAAGACATAGTTTTTGCTGAGGTCCAGACCTTCTAAGTCTAGGCTAGATGTGACGACTTTGTAGGGGGCGACTTGCACGCCAGCTTTTTTTGCCAAAAAATCCTTCTCAAAAATGCGGTTCTGGGAAATGCGGAGGAGGTCTGTCCCTTGAGGGAGCTGGCCGTCCTTGATGACCGCGTCCAGTCCGTCGGCGTCGACATTTTCAAACTCGTAGGTCAAGACATCGCACCGCTCCGCCAACTGTTTGAGGGCCGCCACATCGTGATAGGGAGCGACGATGACCTCGCTGACCTTGGAGGCTGGGCAGTCCGCCGCAGTATCCAGCGTGATCACCTTGTGACCCATGTAAATAGCGGAAATAGCCATCATCTGCCCTAGCTGACCGCCACCGATAATTCCGATTGTCTTAGATGAGGTCATCTGTCATCGCCTC
Organism: Streptococcus sp. 2020WUSS084; assembly: GCF_044427445.1. Lineage (NCBI taxonomy): Bacteria > Bacillati > Bacillota > Bacilli > Lactobacillales > Streptococcaceae > Streptococcus > Streptococcus sp. 2020WUSS084. The sequence goes on from NZ_JAOTGC010000017.1 coordinate 16,874, forward strand.
CGCAATTTTTTCCTGCTCCTTGGCAAAATCTGCCAGCTGAGTCGCAATGGTTTGGTCTTCAATAGAGAGAATGCGAAGAGCCGACAGGGCTGCATTGGTCGCACCTGCTTCACCGATTGCCATGGTCGCAACAGGTACGCCACCAGGCATTTGCACGATAGAATAGAGGGAATCCACACCGCTGAGGGCACGGGATTGGACAGGGACACCGATAACAGGCAGGGTGGTCTTGGCTGCTACCATACCTGGCAAATGAGCCGCACCACCCGCTCCTGCGATAATGACCTTGATGCCACGCTCACGTGCTTCTTCGGCGTGACGGAACATGAGGTCTGGGGTGCGGTGGGCAGACACTACTTTCTTTTCATAGGCTACGCCAAATTTATCCAGCACATCGGCTGCTTTTTTCATGGTTTTCCAGTCGGAACTAGAGCCCATGATGATGGAAATTGGAATGTTCATACTTGTACTTCCTTTTCTTTATCCCTTATTTTACTGCCTTACTTCCAATATCTGTCCGATAAAAGAGGCCTGTTGTATCTTGTTTCTTCAGCTCCGAGTAAATTTTTTCCTGGGCTTCTTGGACGGTGTCTGCTGTGGTGACTAGCATATAAACCCGACCGCCGTTTGATAGCAGTGCTCTGCTATTTTCCGCAAAACGAGCCCCTGCATAGTAGGTCGTGAGGTCGCCCTCGGTCTTTGCTGGCAACTCTACGCCTTTCTCATGGTCCAGAGGATAGCCGTTTGAAGCCACGACCACACCCAGCGTCACGCCACTATCCAGCCAGGTCAGCTGGGTCGGACGTTTGTGGAGGATGTCGTCGATGTTCTGAGCAAAGTCAGAGGTCAGACGAGGCAGGACAATCTGGGTTTCTGGGTCGCCAAAACGGGCGTTGAACTCGATAACCTTGGGACCTTGGTCGGTCAGAATCAAGCCAGCATAGAGCACGCCCAGATAAGACCGCCCTTCCGCAATCATGCCCTCCAGAATTGGCTTGACAATAGTGTCAACTGCTGTGTCCACCACGCTTTGAGGCAGGTGGGGAACAGGAGCGTAAGCCCCCATACCGCCTGTGTTGGGCCCCTGGTCGCCGTCAAAGGCACGCTTGTGGTCCTGGGCTGTCGACAGGATATAGAACTGGTCGCCGTTGACCAGAGCAAAGAGGGAAAACTCCTCGCCCGCCAAGAACTCCTCGATGACTACGCGGGCACCCGAGTCACCGAATTTGTTGTCCAAGAGCATCTCCCGTGCCGCTTCGACCGCCTGCTCGACGGTTTCCGCCACGACTACGCCCTTGCCCAGTGCCAAGCCGTCCGCCTTGACAACGATGGGAGCCCCCTGCTCTTCGATGTAGGCTTTGGCTTCTTCGAAGTTGGAAAATGTGCCAAAGGCTGCTGTTGGAATGCCGTATTTGACCATGATTTGTTTGGCAAAGTCTTTTGACCACTCCAGCTCCGCGGCTAGACGACTTGGGCCAAAAGCTTTTAGTCCCGCCTGTTCAAAATCATCAACGATACCTGCTGCCAAAGCATCATCTGGACCAACAAAAGTCCAAGCAATGTCATTTTCCTTGGCAAAGTTTATGAGAGCAGAATGTTCGGAAATTCCAATATTGACCAATTCAATACCGTCCAAGGTCATTCCGTCATTTCCAGGAGCGACAAAGACCTGTTCTACCTGCTCAGACTCTAACAATTTCTTTGCAATAGCGTGCTCACGACCACCAGACCCGACAACCAAAAGTTTCATTTTTTCACACCTCAAAAACGGATTTTCTATAAACAGTATAGCAAAAATGGACGGATTTTGATAGAACGAACAGAAGAATGTTCGGGAATAGAAAAAGCACCACAAGAGTGGTGCAGAGCTATAGGCAATAAACTAACAATGCTCTTAAAAGAAGTATGAGCAATAAAACAACAAATGCAAAAATATATTTACAATCTACCATTGGTGCAGATACTCTTTCATCAAAATCCCTTTCATCAAACATTAGCCCTTCAGTATAGAATTGTCTCGTTTCATTGTGCTCTTTCTTCAAAGCGGCAATTTCTATAAAATAGGTAGCCATTATAGATACTAACGCAATGATGAGAAGAAATATCAAAATACTAATTTTAGAACTAGCCTTGAAAAATAAATCGTATAATATGTTTTGACCAGAATAATCCTTGACTTCCTCAAAAATTAATATTCCTATAGCTGAAAGCCAGCCAATAATCTTTAAATGCAACGAACGATACAAGTCATTTTCTCTGCTAATTAGTTTAAAAAAGTCGTTCTTTAAATTACCAATTTCCTCAAAATATTTATCTGTTTCCTGTCGAATAACTCGCTGAAATATACTTTTAGCACTAAATAATATTTGATGGCTGAGTTGATAATTGAACCTCAGCAACTGTTCCCTTACAATTTCTAATTTTTGCTTATAGGCATATTCAGATCCTTCTTCAAATAAAATCCAATTGTAAATTGATAGTAACAGCTCATAATCCTTGTCTGCTGCTTCTCTAAAATCTAATGTTTTAACCACAACACGCTCATCCCTTTGAACTCTGAAAGTAAAAATTGATTCCGAGTCATAGTCAATATTTGTCGATAACATTATTAAGATATAAATCATCGTCACTAAACGAACTTTCGGGTTATCATTTTGACAACTACTCAATAATCTGACAGAAATATTGTTAATTTCTGGACTTAAGCGAACAATATTATTTTGCTTAGTAATAGCTTTATACTTTTCTACTTCCTCCCTATAATCTCCTGACTGAATTTTCTTGTCTATACTAAAAATACTAAAGTCAGTTGTAAAATCTTTCCCTTTAAAATAATCAATATAGTTATTAAAAAAGATTTGTTCTTCGATATATTTCTCTGGTAAAAATGCTAGACTCTTATCATCATTATAGACTATATATTTTGAGGATTCTTCATCTATAGTCCCGATATTCATCTCTTTTAAAAGATTTATTAATCCTTGGTTATCTGGAATAACATCTATCTCGTAAGAAGTTCCTACCCAACGCCCACTAGTCATCTCAAATACCTAAATCCTTTTTAACCTCAGCAATATAATCATTTGGAACTGTTAGTATTAACTGATTGCCGTCCAACTTAATTAGTTGTTGCCTCTGTAGTTTTTCAAGGTTATGTGTTTTTAATACTGTAGTGTCCGAAATAGTTATAGTCTTATGGTATTTTTCTTTCAGAGCATCTTGAGAAATCATAAAATTTGCATCAAGTTCTGAAGACTCCGTGGAATACACTACACTTTCCACGTCTGGCAATGACAAATCTAAATCCAATAACTTAGCAACAGGCAGGCGACCGAGCAATTCAGTCTTATCAAACTGAGCACTCTCAAAAATATAATTTTTAGTTTCACTTACAATTTCGTTAATCTCTGGTAAGTTTCTTACAGTTTCAGAGAATAATTGTTTATTTTCAACTAGCTCAATCAGTTCTAATGTATTAACTTTATCATTTCGAAACTCTTTAAGTCCCAAAAAATCATTTAACCAGTACGAAGCAACTTTTTTACTTTTGTCGATAATAGCTATGTTATGCAAATCTCCAAGATATAGACAAGCTTTATAATAATGTTTATCCGTCCCCAACTGACTATCTAGTTTAAACGTTTCCTTATCGGCGACAGAAGTTTTCTCTAACTTCAATAGCGTCAATGTTCCATTATGTATTTTTACAAAAAGAAAACCTTCTCGAATCCCCTTACTTCTCTTTCCAGTTGATTCAGCTCTTTCTGAATCTAACAATTTATGTGCAAATTGTTCAATATCAAAATTATTTTCCTTTGAAAATTTGGCTAAAATACTATTATCATCAATAATTTCCGCTCTAATTTTTGAGTGAGTCGCCTTTTTTCCTGATTCACCTATAATGGTATCAAAAATTTCAGCTATATTCCTCACTTTTTCAGTTGTCAACTTAACTTCATTCACACTATCTGTAATTTCATAAACAGCAACATCTTTTCTCATTTACAAAATTCTCCGTCAATCCTTTTCTTTTAATTATACCAAAAAAGCCCAGTAACCACTAGGCTTTGAAGATTATGAACACGTCGTACGCATGAAGAAAATGCATGTAACCATTTTCTTGCTACATGCATTTTTTCAATTTATTTTCATGGATTTTACATTTGGTCATGGATAATTCCTCAAATTCAGACTAATTATAGCATAAATTTTTGCTAAAAAACTGTACAAAATATGAAAATGTGTTTTCTGAAAACAAAATTTTCTTCATGCATTTGTCGTGGATTAGGAAAAAGAAATGTTATTTACCAATGTTATTTAGGATTGACTATAAATGTAGCTTCTCTTACTTAAACAAAGCCAAAGGTATTTTAGCTCTTCTTATTCAAATTCCTCAATGTCTAAAATGTCTTACTCCCGTGAAGACCATGGTCAAGCCGTACTTGTTGGCCATGTCAATGGAGTCTTGGTCACGGACGGATCCACCCGGCTGAATGATAGCCTTGATGCCTGCCGCTGCGATCTCCTCCACATTATCAGCAAATGGGAAGAAGGCATCCGATGCCAAAACGGCTCCTTCCAAACGGTCCTTGGCCTGCTCGATGGCGATACGGACGGACGCTACACGGTTGGTTTGCCCTGGTCCCACGCCTAAAGTCATCTTGGCATTGGTGATGATGATGCCGTTGGACTTGACATACTTGGAGGACTTCCAAGCGAACTCCATGGCCGCCCACTCTTGCTCGGACGGTTGACGCTCGGTCACCACCTGCCAGTCCGCTGGGCTTTCCACCACCACGTCCTGATCCTGCACCAAGAGCCCGCCGACAACGCCTGTGAACTCTTTTTCAACTTCGCTCGCATCCTGTGCGTCAAAGGCTAATTCTAAAATCCGAAGATTTTTCTTTTTATTGGTCAAAATAGCTAGCGCTTCTGCCGAGTAGCTCGGTGCGATGATGATTTCTAAGAAAATCGGGTGCATCTTTTCAGCCGTCGCAGCATCTACTTCCCTGTTCAGCACGACGATGCCTCCGAAAATCGACACTGGATCAGCCTCATAAGCGTAATCCCAAGCCTGTTCAATGCTTTCTGCCTGCCCGATACCACAAGGGTTCATGTGTTTGAGAGCCACAACAGTTGGACGGTACTTGAAATCACGGATAATCCGAATGGCCGCATCCGCATCACGAATGTTGTTGAAAGACAGCTCCTTACCATTTAACTGCTTAGCAGCTGCAATAGAATAGTCTGTTGGCAGGGCATTTTGGTAGAAATCCGCATTTTGCTGGGGATTTTCACCGTAACGCATAGGCTGATTGAGGTCATAAGTAATGGTTAATTTTTCAGGCTTATCTTCGCCTACTTGCTTGGTAAAATAATCTGCTATTAGGGCATCATAAGCTGCGGTATGACGAAATACCTTTGCAGCCAGTCGCTGACGTGTTGCATAGCTCGTTTCCCCCTGCTCTGCAATTTCCCCTAAAACCGTCGGATAATCTGTCGGATCCACTACAACTGTCACGCTGGCGTGGTTCTTAGCTGCCGAACGAAGCATAGAAGGACCACCGATGTCAATATTCTCCACCGCCAAATCATAGGTCACATCTGGACGTAAAATAGTCTCTTTGAAGGGATAGAGGTTGACCACCACCAAGTCAATCAAGCCAATTTCATGGTCGTTAGCTGCTTGCAAGTGACTTTCTGTGTCACGTCGCGCCAAAAGCCCACCATGGATTTTCGGATGAAGTGTCTTAACACGGCCGTCCATCATCTCTGGAAAACCGGTCACATCATCAATGGCAATAGTCGCTACGCCTGCCTGATCCAAGGCAACTTTTGTGCCTCCTGTCGAGATGATTTCCCAACCAAGTTTGGTCAATTCCTGGGCAAACTCCACAATGCCCGCCTTGTCGGATACGCTAATTAACGCACGTTTTGTCATGATTTCTCCTATCCTAATTCATATAATGTTCCCAAATAAAGAATGCTTCATTAGCTATTTCTTTATATGGGGCCGGAATGCCAGTAATCTGCTCCATTGTAGTAAATCCCATATGAAATAAACGAAGATTCAATAAATTCACATTTCTAAGACTTTCAAAATGCTCTTCAATGTCTAAAGGATACTTCAAAAAGAAGTCTGCTTGTTCTCTAAAAATACCAAATGCATGAGGATCCAAAAAACTAATCAATTTCATAAATATATAATTTAGAGTGACCCATGATCTTCGATACGAATTACCATATATTGTTTGAACTCTTTGTGGAATCGATTCAGAATCTACACCTCTTTTTATCCAACTTTGTTCTAATATCTCATATAATACCCAGCTCTTTATCTTTGTTCTTCTTTCGAGATTGTCAAATTCCATATCCCAATTTGCATTGAAATCCGGATCCATAAACCCTGCAATTATTGAACGTCCATGTGCAGAAGCATTACGCAATACTGATAGTTCTGGAAAAAAATCTGCTGCATGTTTAATCAATTCTAATTGACGCGACATAAATCTCCCTTTGCACGCTTCATACCAATAATTTATAAATTCTCGAAGTTCTGTTAAGTCTAACTGATCAAGTATATCCTCAATCGGAGCAAATTCATTTAAAATGTAATCATAAGAATCGGAATCTCTTCGGTATTGTTTTACTATCCTTGCTTTTTCAATATGCTTTGTCCCTTTTTTTCGCTTCCACATATCCAATGTTTCACTAACTATGACCCTAGCATTTTGATCAGTCAACACTCTACTGATATATGATTTGATAGCATTCTCAATTTGTAATACCCACTCCATCAAATATAGACGGAATTTTTGATCAATCTTATCTAAAACGACAATAATTTGTGGTTTTAACTTAAAATCATCAACTGAAGTTCCTTCTGGAATAAATAGATTTAATGATGTTTTACTAATAAAAACCCCATCCACAAGATAATTTCGCATCCTTGGTTGAAAATCTATTATCTTAAAATATTCGTAAATTTCAGTATCATTCATTTCTTCTATATCTGAAACATCAAAATTAAACATTTTTAACTTTTCAATAGTATCTCTAACATAATTTTGATTTGGTAATTGACGTAACTGTCTCAGAAGTTCACCCTGTCCCTGAATTTCAATAGCTTCAATTATTCTTCCTTGTCTACGTATACCATCTGCATTATTTAAAGAAAAAGATACATATTCAAAATAGTTGACATAAGTAACCCCATCTTCTTCTAAAATCATATCCTTAGTAATTTGAAACGGAAACTCTTCTTCAATACCTTCTTTATTAAACGACGAACTACTTATAATTCCATAATTATTGTAAATTTTTATAATTCTACCTGTTCCACGCTTTTTAGCCATACTTTACCTCCATACTAAAACTAATAATCCATACTCTACTTCACTCCCAACTCCTCCAAGACTGCTGGATAGAGTTGGTATTCTGCTTCATGTATTCTGGCTTCGAAGGTTTCCAGGGTATCCTCAGCCAGCCTTGGTACTCGGACTTGTCTGATAATTTGTCCTGTGTCGACGCCGCTATCAACCCAGTGGACTGTTACACCACTTTCAGACACGCCTGCCTGCCAGGCATCTTCAATCCCATGGGCTCCTGGAAATTCAGGCAAGTAGGCGGGGTGGATATTGATGATCCGACCTTCATACTGAGCCAGCAGGGTTGGTCCCACAATCTTCATATAGCCTGCCAAGACCACCAAGTCAATCTGGTGCTTGTCTAATAGTTGGATAAGGGCTTCTTCGTAGGCCTGTTTATCTGCAAACTCTTTTAATTCAAAAGCAAAGGCAGGCACCCCTAGTTTTTCAGCCCGTTCCAAGACATAGGCATTTCTACGGTCTGAAAAGACAAAAGCTACTTCAAACTGCTCTGCGATGACTTGGAAATTGGAGCCGTTGCCTGATGCAAACACTGCTATTCGTTTCATTTGATGACCACACTCTTATCTTCCTTGGCGATGATGCGACCAATGGTGTAAACTTCCTCGTCAACTAGTTGACAAACACTGTCAACCTTGTCTGGACTGACTGCCAGGACCACGCCGATTCCCATATTGAAGATTTCAAACATTTCTTCATGCTTGATGTGGCCATATTTTTCAAGGGTCGTAAAGATTGGAAGGACTGGAATCTTATCCTCTTCAATCTCAGCTGCTAGATTGTCTGCAAACATACGGGGAATATTTTCGATGAAACCACCGCCTGTGATATGGGCAATGCCATTGACCAGCCCTGCTTTTACCAGAGGCAATACCTGCTGGACATAGATACGTGTCGGCTCTAAGAGAACATCCTTTAGAGCTCTGCCATTGAGCTCTGGCAAGAGAGCGTCGCCAGAAACATCTGCAAAAACGCGTCGGACCAAAGAATAGCCGTTGGAGTGGATGCCGCTGGAAGCTAGGCCGAGGAGAATGTCGCCCTCCTGGACCTTACTGCCGTCGATAATCTGGGACTTCTCCGCAATACCGACAGCAAAGCCAGCCAGGTCATAGTCATCCTCTCCGTACATACCAGGCATTTCAGCCGTTTCACCGCCAATCAGGCCGCAACCAGCTTGGACACAGCCTTCAGCCACACCGGCCACCACCTGCTCCAGCTTGGCTGGTTCATTTTTTCCTGTCGCGATGTAGTCGAGGAAGTAAAGTGGCTCCGCACCTGCTGCGATGATGTCGTTGACACACATAGCCACGCAATCCTGACCAATGGTGTCGTGCTTGTCGTACTGAATCGCCAGCATGAGCTTGGTACCGACACCGTCTGTTCCTGATACCAAGACTGGCTCTTTGATGTCCAGTTTGGTCAGGTCAAACATACCGCCAAAACCACCGAGAGCTCCCATAACACCCAAGCGTTCTGTCCGAGCCACGTGCTTCTTGATGCGTTCGACAACTTCATATCCAGCTTCGACGTCAACGCCCGATTGGGCGTAGGCATTTTTATTTGTCATTTTGATTCCTTTCAACAGTTTACAGGTCTGTCAAGTAACATTGACACCTCTGTCACTTACTTAACATTTTCAATGTAGAAACTCGTTTTCTCTTCTAGGCTACGGAGGTATTCTTCCTCATAGTCATAGAGAGGTGTTGGAAATTCTCCATCAAAGTAGGCTACACAGAGCCCGCCTTTTGGCGCATCGGTTTCGATGCCGATGGCTTCAATCATCCCCTCAAGAGAAAGGTAGGTCAGACTGTCTGCCCCAATAATCTCACAGACTTCCTCAACGGTATGGTTGGCTGAAATCAGCTCCCGACGGGTCTGAATATCAATGCCATAGAAACACGGGTACTTGAGTTCTGGGCTACCGATAGCCACATGGACTTCTTTTGCCCCTGCATCACGAAGAAGCTGGACAATGCGGCGGCTAGTTGTACCGCGAACAATGGAGTCGTCAATCATGACCACGCGCTTGCCTTTGACAACACTTGAAACGGCTGACAACTTCATGCGAACCCCCTGCTCCCGCAATTCCTGGGTTGGTTGAATAAAGGTCCGCTGTGTATATTGATTTTTAATCAGCCCCATTTCATTTGGCAAGCCAGACTCCTCTGCAAATCCCATAGCCGCAGATAGGGAAGAGTTTGGCACACCAACGACAATGTCTGCTTCCTGTTGAAATTCCTGGGCCAAACGACGTCCCATATTTTTACGAGCCGTGTGGACATTGACACCATGAATGACGGAATCTGGGCGAGCAAAATAGACATACTCCATAGAGCAAACTGCCAGTTGCGTATCTCTTGTATAGCTATCATATTGAATCCCTGAATCATCAATGACGACAATTTCACCAGGCTCCACATCTCGCACCCAGTCAGCCCCCACTACTTCAAAAGCACAAGTTTCACTAGCAACTACCCAGGCACCATTTTTCATTTTGCCTATTGAAAGTGGTCGGAAGCCATTTGGATCCAGGGCTGCGACCAGCTTATCTTCCAGCATAATCAGGTAGGCAAAGCCACCTTTAACAGTATTGAGGGCTTCCTTGATTTTTCCCATGAAGTCTGGATTGTGACTGCGGCGAATCAAGTGCATTAGAATTTCAGTGTCAGAAGAAGAAGAGAAAATGGAACCATTTTTTTCAAGTTCAGCCTTCAAACTGACCGCGTTGGTCAAATTCCCATTATGTGCCAAACCCACCTGCATATCTGCAAAATCAAAGAGGAAGGGCTGGATATTATTGATAGAAGCAGAGCCAGAAGTTGCATAGCGGACATGACCAATGGCAGCCGTTCCTGTCAAGGCTTCTAAATCTACTGGATTTTTGAAGACTTCTGCAATCAGACCTGTTCCACGATGGCGACGCAAATGCCCACCATCATTGGCTAAAATCCCTGCCCCTTCTTGCCCTCGATGTTGCAAACTATGGAGACCAAAATAAGTAACCTGAGCAGCCTGCGGATGTCCCCAAATGCCGAAAACACCGCATTCTTCATTGAGTGATTTAACTTCGTATGTCATATTTATTTTCCTGTAAAATAGCGAACCGCTGAGGCAAAGAGTCCTTGGTCTTTCTTACCTGGAATGTTTTGGAAAAGACCGTCCTCGTAACGCTCCGAATGCCCCATTTTCCCGATGATTTGTCCGTTGCGACTGGTAATGCCCTCAATGGCATGGCTAGAACCGTTTGGATTGTACTTAGAATCCATGCTTGGCTGGCCAGTAAAGTCAACGTACTGGCTGAAAATCTGACCATTGTCCCGCAAGACAGCGAATTCCTCGTCCGTCACCACAAACTTCCCTTCCCCGTGGGATATTGGGATAGCATGAATATCCCCGATTTGAACACCAGCCAACCATGGTGAGTTGACATTGGCAATCCGCGTTTCCACCATTTTGGCAACATGCTGGTTGGCATCGTTGTAGAAGAGGGTCGGACTGCTTTCACCTGCCTCCTCAAAGTTTCCATACGGCAGCAAGCCCGATTTGACAAGGGCCTGGAAGCCATTACAGATACCGATGATGAGGCCACCTTTTTCGATAAATTGGTCAATAGCAGAGCGGACCTTGGCGTTTCGTAAGATGGTCACGATAAACTTAGCAGACCCGTCTGGCTCATCCGCAGCCGAGAATCCCCCTGCAAAGAAAAGAATATTGGCCTTGGTAATATTGTCAACCATAGTGTCAACTGACTTTTCAATACACTCTGCATCCAAGGTCACAAATGGAATAAGATTAACCTTGGCACCAGCCTGTTCAAAGGCCTTAGCAGAATCATATTCTGAGTTGGTACCTGGGAAGACTGGGATGTAGACTATCGGCTCTTCGATAATTTCTTTAGCTTGAATAACTGCTGTATTGGCTACCGCCGGAACATCCTGCAAGTCTGTCGCCTGTTCAAATTCCGTTGGGTAAACCTCTTCTAACTTACCTTCAAAGGCTACCTGTAAGTCCTGCCCTGCTAGGTTGACACCGTTGACAAGGAGTGTAAAGTCAGCGGTGGTTTGTCCAATTTTCACAGCATCTGGAATGTCTTCTTTCGATGTAAAGACAAAGCCGCCAAGCTGACCTGTCAAGCTGGTTTCAAGGTCTGCAAGCTCGGCTCTTGCTCCGATTTGGTTTCCAAAGGACATGAGGGCTAGACTTTCTAGAACACCACCATACTTGACTGCACTAGCAGCCGTAATCACGTAATCGCTCTGCCATTTTTCAAAAACCTCAAAATTAGACTTCATCAGGTCAAAATCAATGTCTTCGGACAAAATCTGACCTGGAAGATAATAAATGTGCTCACCAGCCACCTTGAACTCAGGTGATAGGACCTTGCGGCTGTCTGCCGTGGTCACACCAAAGGCAACCAGGGTCGGCGGAACTGTCAAGTCCTCAAAGGTACCAGACATGGAGTCCTTACCACCGATAGAGGGCAAACCCAGCTGAATTTGAGCCTCGATAGAGCCCAGAAGTGCTGCCACCGGCTGACCAAAACGCTCTGCCTGCTTGTCCATGCGCTGAAAATACTCCTGATAGGAGAAGCGAGCCTTGGACCAGTTGGCGCCTGTTGCCACCAAGCGAGCTGTCGCTTCGATGACCGCGTAGGCTGCAGCGTGATAAGGAGACCATTCTGCCAGATAAGGATGATAGCCCTGAGCCATGACAGAAGCCGTCGTCGTCACACCGTGTTGGACAGGTAGTTTCTGTACCGAACTTTCTGTCGGTGTCAACTGGTGGCGACCTCCGAGTGGGTGGTTGACGGTTGAACGACCAACAGATGAGTCAAAAATCGTCTGCAAACCTTTCTGACTAGCATGGTTGAGGTCTGAAAGAAGGTCTTTCAAGTCCTCCTGTAACGTTTCAACGGAAGTTCTACGTGTTTCTGGTAGATTGACAGGACTGTCAACTACCTTGGCATCGACGACTACACGGACACCGTTGGTATCAAGGAAGGAACGTTCCAAATCAACAATAGTTTGTCCATTCCAAGTCATGACTAGGTTTGGTTTTTCCGTCACTTTGGCCACGACAACCGCATGGATATTTTCCTGACGGCAGGCTGCGATGAAGGCGTCTACATCCTCTGGACGAACAACGACGCTCATCCGCTCTTGTGATTCCGAAATTGCAATTTCCGTTCCATTCAAACCTGCATACTTGAGTGGAACCTTGTCTAAGTCGATTTCTAAACCGTCTGCCAGTTCTCCAATAGCAACGCAGACACCTCCTGCACCAAAGTCATTGGATTTTTTAATCAAGCGAGTCACGGCACCATTGCGGAACAAACGCTGAATTTTGCGTTCTTCAATAGCATTTCCTTTTTGGACTTCCGCACCAGCTGTTTCGACAGACTCAACTGTCTGTACCTTGGACGAGCCTGTTGCCCCACCGATACCATCGCGACCTGTTTTGCCTCCTAACAAGATGACCACATCGCCTGCGACTGGTTTTTCACGGACTACATTTTCCTTAGGAGCTGCACCGACTACGGCACCCAGCTCCATACGTTTTGCAACAAATCCTGGATGGAAATATTCACGCACATAGGTGGTCGCAAGACCGATTTGGTTTCCGTAAGAAGAATAGCCATGTGCTGCTGTTTTAGAAATAATTTGCTGTGGCAATTTCCCTGAGCGAGTAGCTGTCAGAGGTTGGGTAATATCGCCCGCACCTGAAATCCGCATGGCCTGATAGACATAGGAACGTCCTGACAAAGGATCACGAATAGCTCCACCGATACAGGTTGCGGCTCCACCGAAAGGCTCGATTTCTGTTGGGTGATTGTGGGTTTCATTCTTGAACATGAGAAGCCATGGCTCTTTTACGCCATCCACATCCACTTCAATCTCCACCGAGCAGGCATTGATTTCATCTGACACTTCCATATCATCCAGACGACCATTTGCTCTCTCATAGCGACCAAAAATCGTCGCCATATCCATCAATGTCTGCGGCTTATCTGTCCGACCTAACTCAGTTCTCATAGCCAGGTACTTGTTATAGGTCGCCTGCAATTGCTTGTGGAATTTTGAAGCTGAAAAATCAATAGACCTGAGTTCTGTTTCAAACGTCGTATGACGGCAGTGGTCACTCCAATAAGTATCCAGGACCTTGAGTTCTGTTTCAGTTGGTACTCGACCGATTGACTTAAAGTAGTCCTGAATGAAGAGCAAGTCTTCCACTTCCATAGCCAAGCCAGCCTCACGCTTGTAAGCCGCAAATTCTTCCGCCCCATAGCTATCAAAAAAGTCCAAACTTGGAATAGTCGCATCTGACACCGAAAACTCCTGAGCCGCCAAAGGAGAATCCATATCCTTGAAACGCGAATCCACAGGGTTCAGCAAATAGTTCTTGATAGCAGCTAACTCTTCTTCCCGCACATCTCCATTCAAGATATAGAGCTGACCTGTATTGACACGCGCCTCCTGCCGACTGCCCAATAAAAGAAGGGCCTCCTGACTGCTGGCAGCCCGCTGGTCAAACTGACCAGGAAGAGCCTCAATCGCAAAATAAGCAGCTTCCTCCAAGCCCAGTTCCGCTTCCGACAAGACCTTGTCCGTCACCTGCTCGGTAAAGATATGCTTAATAGCTTGCTCCAGCAAGTCATCCTCCAGATGGAAGACATCATAAACCTGCACCAGACGTACACTCGTTAAACTTGTCAACTGCAAATTATGGGTCAACTCCTTACGAAGAGCCTCCGCCTTAATCTGAAAATCCGCCTTTTTCTCAACAAAAATCCGCTTCGCCATTTTTTCCAATCCTTACTTCACTTCTTGTAACTTTGCCAATACGACCTCGTAAACCTCGGTCAATTCCCCGAGACCCCGACGGAAAACATCCTTGTCCAGATGGTTGCCATCCACATCCCACAAACGACAATTATCAGGCGAAAACTCATCCGCCAATAAAATCTGACCAGACGAGTCAACCCCAAATTCTAGCTTGAAATCCACCAAAGTCAGCCCAATCTGAGCAAACAAGCCCTTCAAGAACCCATTGATTCGTCTTGTTTCTTCCTTGATATAGGCGATTTCTTCTGAACTAGCTAGATTAAGAAAGGCAATATGTTCATCGTTGATAAAAGGATCGTCCAATTCATCTTTTTTATAGTAAAATTCTACGATAGGAGTAGGTAAGGCTATCCCTTCCTCCACCCCGAAGCGTTTTGAGAAAGACCCAGCTGTCACATTTCGCAAAACAACCTCAAGAGGAATGATTTCCACCTTCTTATTCAACTGCTCCGTATCCGACAAACGCTTTATAAAATGCGTTTGGACACCAGCTTCATTCAATTTTTCAAAAATCAAAGATGAAATCAGATTATTGAGCCGGCCCTTACCCACAATCTGTTCTTTCTTACCACCATTAAAAGCCGTCGCCTGATCCTTATAAACCGCAACAATCTGGTCATTGTCAGCCGTTGTGTAAATGTCTTTGGCTTTTCCTGAATAGAGAAGGTCTGTTTTCATGAGAATGTTCGCCTTTCATAAAATATTCTAGTCTTTTCGTTTATTCTAACACACAATATTCGTATTCACAACAAATTTACAGTTATTTAGGAAAAAACAAAGAAAAACGCCCGTAAACTACGAACGTTTTTTTACTTCTTCATAAATAAAATCAACAATATCAGATAGGACCTCAAAATGCTCAATAGCAGCATCTGGGACATCTACATGAAATTCATCCTCCAAATTAAGAACAAATTCCATGATTTCTACTGAATCTGCTGCAATATTATCTGCCAAAGTAGATTCAGGTTGAACTTGAAAATCTTCTCCCTTTTCATCCTGAATCAATTCAACAACCCGCTGATAGACTTGTTCTCTATTCATTGTCTTCCTCCACTACAGAAAATTTAGCAACTGATTTCTCCACAATACTGGCCTCCAAAATCGAACGCGTCTGTTTAAGAGTGTAGAAAATTGATTGAGCACCGCTGGATCCATGGGCCTTGATAACTGGAGCTTTTAGACCTAGCAAAACTGCCCCACCAGCTGTTTTGTAATCCATAGCACCAAGCGCCTTTTTCAAGGTTGGTTTAACAAGTAGACCACCAATTTTAGCACGCAGACCACCATTCTTGATTGAGCCAGTCAACTGACCAACGATGGATTTTGCAGTCCCTTCAACTGTTTTCAGCACAGCGTTTCCCGTGAAACCATCCGTCACGACCACATCCACCACACTGTTGAGCAACTCACGCGCTTCCACATTGCCAATAAAGTTAATCGACTTGTCTTCCGCCAAGAGTTTATAGGCCTCTTGGTGAACTGGCGTTCCCTTGGTATCTTCCGTACCGTTGTTCAAAAGTCCCACACGAGGTTGTTTGACACCACGCACGTGCTCCGCGTAAAATGAGCCAAGAATACCATACTGATAGAGGTGATGAGCTGTATTTTCAGCATTTGCCCCCAAGTCCATCATATCAAATCCATTACCGTCCATAGTCGGCAAGGTAGACATAAGACCAGGACGGTCGATATTCTTGATGCGACCGACCACAAAGACGCCTGCCGCCAAAAGAGCACCTGTATTTCCAGCTGACAAGACCGCATCTGCTTGGCCATCCTTGACAGCCTTGGTCGCTAGGACCATAGAAGCCTCTTTCTTCCGACGAATGGCCTTGACAGGCTCATCATCTGAATTGATTTTCTCCGTTGTATGGACGATGCTGACACGCTCTGTCGCTGTCAAATACTGCTTGATTTTAGCCTCATCACCATAAAGTTGAATTTCAATGTCTGGAAAGGCAACCAAGGCTTGATTGACACCTTCTACCACTGCATGAGGGGCATGGTCCCCACCCATAGCATCTACTGCAATACGTTTCATTCTGTTTCCTCATTTTCTGTTCTTGGTTTCATAATCTGCCCCCAAGAAGACAAATCATCTATAAATTTCTTGGATTTCAAGTGAATCCCCACATATTCCTCGTACAGCTGGTCAATAAAAAGCCGTAATTTTCGCTTCATCTCAGGCTTGATGGAAATGGTTTCCAGCTCATCAAAGGAAATAGCCTGAAATTGATCAAGTAGATAGGGAACATTGGGATCCAGATAAGCCCGTCGCTCATCTTGTTGATAGTGTTGCGGACACAAGACACCGCTGTACTTGTAGGAATAGTCGAAAGGCAGGCCAACCCGATGACAAAAAGCACACTCGTGAAAATTCAGACTGATCCCAAATCGTCCCAAGAGTTGAATTTCAAAGATATTGGTCAAAATTTCATAGTCCAAACCCGACTCCATCAAATCTAAGGTCTTGACCAAAAATGCAAAGAGGGCTGGGTCATAAACCTTATCCTGCAAGGCCGCATCTGCCAAGGCCAAGATATAGGTAGCATAGCTAAGCTTGAAAATATCGCCGTTAATATTCTTAAATGGCTGTACCTGATGAAAATCTTCGATATAAGACAGACCATCATCATTGATTTTAACGATAAAATCCGCATAGGTCAAAGGCTGGATAGAAGCTACCAGCTTGGACTTAGAGGCATGTTTCACAAAAAACATTCGCTTGCCAGCCTTCTCTGTAAAAATCTTGACCAGCTTGTCATCTTCTCGAAAATTCCGATTGTAAAGGACTAATCCCCTAGTTTCAATTCGTTCCATTTTCTTCCAGATATTCCTTCAAACGAGCCATAGCTGTTTGAATTTTCTCCATACTTGCTGCATAGGAAATTCGCACATAGCCTTCTCCATATTGACCAAAAGCCGCACCTGGAATAAAGGCCACCGCTTTCTTTCTCGCAAAGTCTTGCAAGAAGCTAAAGGAATCTTGATTGTAACCCGCAGGGATTTTTGCAAAGATGTAAAATGCTCCATCAGGCTTGATAATTTTAAAGCCCAAGTCCGTCATCTTCTCGATGATGTAATCCCTACGCTTGATATACTCCGCCCGCATTGGCAGAGCATCATCCTTACCGTTTTTCAAGGCCTCAACCGCACCATACTGCATAGCAGTTGACGCTGCAGTCACGAGATATTGGTGGCTCTTGATGATTTGAGCGATGATGGGAGCCTGACTCATAATCAAGCCAATCCGCCAACCTGTCATGGCATGGGACTTGGACAATCCCTGAATCAAAATGGTCTGTTCTGGCAAAAACTCCGCAATCGAAGTATGGGGCTGGCCAGTGTAAGTCAACTCCGCATAGACCTCATCCGACAGGACAAAGACAGGATACTTACGTAAGACATCCGCAAAGGCCTGAATCTGCTCTCGTGAGTAGGTCACACCCGTTGGATTGGCAGGATAGTTGAGAATGACAGCTTTTAGCTTATCCCCCTGCTCAATAATCGCCTCTTCCAACATCTCAGGTGTCAAAACAAAATCATTTGCCGTCGTATCGATTTCAACGATATCTGCTCCCACCATATTGACAATCGGCTCATAACCAGGATAGGCAGGGGCAGGTAGAAGTACCGTATCTCCAGCTTCCAAAATAGCAACTAAACTCGCTGATAGAGCTTCTGTCGCACCGATTGTAGAGAGGATTTCATTTTCTGGATTGTAGTGTAAATTATATTTTTCAGCCACAAACTCAGCTGCTGCTTGGCGCAACTCCAAAAGACCAGCCATACCAGTATAATAGCTCTGGTTAGCATCGATTGCAGCCTTAGCCGCTTCTTTGACATGATCAGGCGTTGTAAAATCAGGCTCTCCCAAGGTCAGTTTCAAAATCCCTGGAACATCCGAAATAGACTGATCAAACTGACGAATCATCGAAACCTCAATCCGATTCAAATTCTTATTAAAACGATTTAATAAATCCATTCTGCCACCTCAAAAACATATAAAACTATTATAATACATTTTGAAAATAAATGTAAAAAAGAAGAGTCATTTGACTCTCCTCATACCTATTTAACACGACTTGCCTCAAACAAAGGTGACAAGGGACGTTTTTCATGAATACGAATAATCGCTTCCGCTAATAATTCTGCCGTTGAAATATGTTCGATTTTATCGATTAAGCGATCTTCTGCAATTTCAATTGTATCAAGAACAACCAATTTCTTAATTGCTGACTTACTAATGTTATCCATAGCAGGCCCTGACAATACTGGATGCGTACATGAAGCATAAACAGCTGTTGCCCCTGCATCTGCCAAAGCATCCGCTGCATGACAGATGGTACCCGCAGTATCAATCATATCATCAATCAAGATACAAGTCTTATCCTTAATATCACCAATAATGTTCATCACTTCTGATGTATTCATCTTATCAACACTACGACGTTTATCAATAATAGCAATCGGTGTCTTCAAGAACTGTGCTAACTTACGGGCACGTGTCACACCACCATGGTCAGGTGATACAACAACATAGCCATCACCTACCATACCACGACGCTCAAAATAATCCGCAATCAATGGAGCACCCATCAAATGATCAACAGGAATGTCGAAGAATCCCTGAATCTGTGCAGCATGCAAATCAATTGTCAACAAACGATTGACCCCCGCTGTCTGCAACATATTAGCTACCAATTTTGATGTAATTGGTTCCCGTGCACGAGCCTTCCGGTCTTGGCGTGCATAACCATAATAAGGCATTACTACGTTTACTGATTCAGCAGATGCACGTTTAAGAGCATCAACCATAATCAAAATTTCCATTAAATTATCATTAACTGGTGAGCTAGTGGATTGAAGAATATACACATGAGTTCCACGAATGGATTCCTCAATATTTACCTGAATTTCACCATCTGAAAATTGACGAACACTTGATTTTCCAAGAGGAATTCCTATTTTTTTCGACACCTGTTCAGCTAACTTCTGATTTGACGAAAGAGCGAACAATTTTAAGTCAGTAAACGCCATGACAGCCTCCTATATATTTCTACCTTTACTATTTTAACCCTTTTTCCTTCATTTTTCAAACAAAAATAGAGCGCAAATCCACACGCTCTATTTGAAAATTTCTTAATATGGAGGGTAAATGTAGTAAACTGCTCCCTCAGAAGTCGTTGTTGGATTGAAATAACCACCACGATGGTTACCAATATAACGACGACCCATGTAGTTTGATTCAACAACTTGGATACTTGTTGAAGATTGAACAGCCGTAACAACAGCTACGTGTCCATAATAGCCACCTGTCCAAACAGCAATTGCACCCTCTCTTGGAATAGAACCAGTGTTAAAACCTTCTGCACGAGCTGATGCCAGCCACTGTTTAGCATCACCCCAGTATGGACCAACCCATGAAAGCTGGGATTTAACACCCCACGTACACTCACCAACTGGATAAGACGAAGCATCATAGCGCGCATTGCTCACAGCAGCTGAGCTACTTGACCCAGAGAATACCGGTGTTGTAGATGTGCTTACTGACTGAGAAGGTACTGAAACCGTCTCAGTCACTGTAGTTGCTACTGGAGTTGACACAACAGGTGCCGATACTGAAGCCACTTGTTGTTGCGCTAGAGAAGCTTGTTGCGCTTGATACTCAGCCTGACGAGCGGCCGCTTGACGAGCCGCTTCCTCTGCTACTGCCTTTTTCTCCAGTAATGAATTCTTCTCATCTTCAGCAGTAGCTTTCTGCACAGCCAAATTTAACTTAGCAGCTTCTAATTCAGCTTGACGTACTTGCAATACTTGGGCATCATCTTCCAATTTCTGACGATTAGCAGCCAAAGTAGTGATTGCTTCTTGGTTTGCCTTCTGTTTTTCAACAATCGCTTCTTTATCAGCCTTTTGTTGTTCCAACATACGGTTATTAGCTGAAACAATCTCACGCATGGCATTAACACGAGAAACAGCATCAATGATTGATTTTGAATCCAAAATTGTATTAATGTAACTTGAAGCAGAACCATCAATTTGAGCACTACGTGCCTGCTCCCTCAAAGCACCATCACGCGATACAATATCAGCTGATAAACGCTCAATATCTGCCCCCAATGTCTGCGATTCTGCTTCCAAACGGGTATTTTCTTCTGTTAATTTCGCCTGTTCACTAACAATTGCATCAACTTGTCCTTGAATAGCATCAACTTGTTGTTGAGCTTCAGCTTGTTGTGCTGTCAACTCACTAATCTGTTGATTTTTTGCTGCAATCTGACTATCTACATCATTCGCACTAATCATAGCTACATAATTAGCATTAGATAGAACGACTGTACTTAACATAATTGTAGCCAAGATTTTTTTCTTCATATCCGAACATAACTCCTCTATACTTTCTGACTCTCTCATTTTATCAAAAAAATTGCGTAAGTATATTACGCAATTATTACATTTCTATGTCTTGTTTGTTATTCCAAATAAACGCTCAAATAACGGCTGTAGTACGAAAAATAAGACCAAATTGAATAGTAAACTTGGAAGTAATTTATTAAAAACAAAGATAAACACAGACAAGTTTGTTATATGAAAAATACGAGCAAATGAATAACTAATAAATTCAAATTGAAAAATAGCTACTAGTAAAATCAAAATATTAATTCCTCGCTTGCTGACAGCACTTTGGAAGAAGAAATAGATGCAATACAAAACTAAAGGAAGGGTTGTAGTAGCAATACCAATCAGATTAAGATAACTAATATCATATACCAAACCTAGCAAAGTAATTATGAATAATGAAAAACCAAGAGATACATAGTTAGCATAAAAAATAGCTAACATAAGTACCAAATGACTTGAAATAGTAAATAATCCGACCGACCAATTTGTTACCAAGGTTGAAATCTGTCCATCAAGTAATAAAATAAAGAACAAGATGGGAAACATGAATATCTCTATCATTTTATTGCGCATTTGTTTGACCTACCACTAAAACCGAATAAATGTTTGAAAAACTAGCTGTCGGCTCAACATATACTTCTCTATTTAAACTATTACTATTTGATTTAACCGATACAACTTTACCAATTTGGACATTTGCCGGAGTCGCACCAGCCAAATCACTCGTTACAACATTGCTCCCCACTGCAATTTCATCAACTGAGTTCAACTGATTAATGACAAAACTATTTGTATCTGCATCATAGCCCGATAAAATACCATAAATTTCTTTAGAATCAACAGAAATTTTCACAGGCAACTTCGTGAATTCATCCGAATTCGTAAATAAAGTAACAACCGCCGAATCTGAACTCAATGAACTCACGATGCCAACTAATCCACCATTAGCAACCACAAGTGCATTAGATGTCACACCACTAGTCTCACCAATATTAATTGAAATATGCTCCGACCACGATGAAGGAGTCCTCACTAAAACTGATCCTGGAATAAGTTGTTTTTCTGGAAAATCAGACACCACACCTAAACTGCTACGAAGCGATGCATTCTCTTCTTTCAAGCTAGTATTTTCAGCAGCCATCCCTTCAAGGCTCATAATAGCTTCCTTTAATTGTTTGTTTTCCTCGTAAGCGTTAATCAAATCTGTCAAGACATCTTTCTGCTCAGAAAAAAATCTAGTAGGCACTGAAATAACCGATTGAATTGGCGTTACAACAACACTAACGATATTATTTAAATATGGTACCTGTAACCCCTTAGAGAAAGTCACAAACAAAAGAGAAAATGACAGTAATAAAAAGATAGAAACAACTACTACTAATTTTGAAAATTTATTCATAATAGACCCTCACCAAGATACAATAAAACGAGAATATCAAGCGATAATCTCGTTCACTACGGAGAATAAGGGATTCGAACCCTTGCGCCAGTTACCCGACCTAACGATTTAGCAAACCGTCCTCTTCAGCCTCTTGAGTAATTCTCCATCAATATAATATGGGCACGAGTGGAATCGAACCACCGACCTCACGCTTATCAGGCGTGCGCTCTAACCATCTGAGCTACGCGCCCAAGATAATAAACTTGGACAAAGTTAAATTAATGGCGCGAGACGGAATCGAACCGCCGACACATGGAGCTTCAATCCATTGCTCTACCAACTGAGCTACCGAGCCACATCTTAAAGAAATTGCGGGAGCAGGATTTGAACCTACGACCTTCGGGTTATGAGCCCGACGAGCTACCTAGCTGCTCCATCCCGCGGTAGTAGAAAAGGAGGATGTGGGATTCGAACCCACGCACGCTGTTACACGCCTGACGGTTTTCAAGACCGTTCCCTTCAGCCGGACTTGGGTAATCCTCCAATATATGGACCTTGTAGGACTCGAACCTACGACCGCTCGGTTATGAGCCGAGAGCTCTAACCAGCTGAGCTAAAGGTCCAGCAAACAAGAGTATATAGCGGCGAAGGGAATCGAACCCCCGACCTCCCGGGTATGAACCGGACGCTCTAGCCAGCTGAGCTACACCGCCAAAATAATATAATCGGGAAGACAGGATTCGAACCTGCGACACCTTGGTCCCAAACCAAGTACTCTACCAAGCTGAGCTACTTCCCGATACTATTAAAAATAAAGCTCCCCTAACGTCTCCATTAAGCGAGTGATGCACCCTAGAGGATTCGAACCTCTAACCGCCTGATTCGTAGTCAGGTACTCTATCCAGTTGAGCTAAGGGTGCTAACTATTATAATCTTCATGCCGAGGACCGGAATCGAACCGGTACGATGTTGCCATCGCAGGATTTTAAGTCCTGTGCGTCTGCCAGTTCCGCCACCCCGGCCTCTCAAAGCGAACGACGGGATTCGAACCCGCGACCCCCACCTTGGCAAGGTGGTGTTCTACCACTGAACTACGTTCGCAATCTTTCCTAATGCCGGCTACATGACTTGAACACGCGACCCTCTGATTACAAATCAGATGCTCTACCAACTGAGCTAAGCCGGCCTATTTCTATTCTATGCGGGTTAAGGGACTTGAACCCCCACGCCCGAAAGCGCCAGATCCTAAATCTGGTGCGTCTGCCAATTCCGCCAAACCCGCATATGACTCGTGCTGGGCTCGAACCAGCGACCCATTGATTAAAAGTCAATTGCTCTACCAACTGAGCTAACGAGTCTTCTCTCTTTTCTAAGAGGATGTAAGCTATGCTTACTTCATACAAACTTCAAAATGTCCCCTAGACATCTCGAACGGTCCCGACGGGAATCGAACCCGCGATCTTCGCCGTGACAGGGCGACGTGATAACCGCTACACTACGGGACCTATCTGTACTCAAGCTAAAATCCTAGTGAAAAAGATAAACTTCCTAGAGTCATTGACTCTGCGTCAGTTTCCTATTTCCATACGGATTTCTTAACGCTTTTAGTAACATGATATGGGAGTTAACGGGATCGAACCGCTGACCCTCTGCTTGTAAGGCAGATGCTCTCCCAGCTGAGCTAAACTCCCAAATGGAGATCTCTCTCCAACTTGCTAAGCGACTACCGTATCTAACAGGGGGCAACCCCCAACTACTTCAGGCGTTCTAGGGCTTAACTGCTGTGTTCGGCATGGGTACAGGTGTATCTCCTAGGCTATCGTCACTTAACTACTGAGTC
>NZ_JAOTGC010000018.1:0-36401 GCF_044427445.1 Streptococcus sp. 2020WUSS084
TGGCGAAGAAATTAGTCCATGATAATAGAAACAAAAAGAAAAACACAGACAGTTCGGCTGAATTTCATCAGAATCAGCTTGAATCTATCTGTGTTTTTTATTTACTGGCTAGTTTTTGCCCAGTCTCATAGAGAAAATCTTGTGACAAATTTCCGCATAATCAGAATATGCTTCAGTATCATCGTTTAACTTGAGCAAAGGGCGATGTGTCCATCCTTTTCAAAGTCATGTTCCAAGACTTCTTGGCTCTGGCGACTTGGAATATCCACCATCCCCAAGCGTGCAACCAGACCACTTGCCTGTCCCCACAAGTCCTTAAAACCTTGTGGGCGGAGGTCTTGCAGGAAGATTTCCTTAGAAAGCGGAGGCAACCATGGTTGCGGCAGGCCCTTGATGGACAAGCGCTCTGTCAAGGCTTTCAGCTTACTTACGATGGCTTGAAGCTCACTCGGAACCTCCTTGATGGACTCAGCCTGATCCAGACCTGACAGGTCTTCGTTAAGAATCTCATATTGACCGATGTCATTGATGGCATAGATGGTATGGTCCTCAATCCCCTGCTCATCCTTATCTGGCTGGTAATCAGCCCCAGACCAGGCAGACTGGAAGAGTTCATACACTTCATTGTTTCCGACCTGCAGATAGCCACGACCCACCTGGGTAATCTCAGCCGCATCTGGCGTCTTAAGCATCTCCATGGAGTCACTCCGATCCGCCACCTTGAGCGCCAGCTTGAAGCGGGAGTTGGACCAGATCTGGTCATCCACCACACCAGATGGCTTCATACCTTTCTTGTGGTTTTTGAAAAATAGCAGAGCTGCTTACATCGTTTCGATATAGAAATAAAGTAAAGCGATTCTAGTTCCATCTCATCCTCCAGCTCCGCTTTAGATCAAGTCTATCTTTGCTTCTTATGTGTCAAGGAAGAATATTACCTTTCCATTATACCAAAAAATCCAGACAAGGTAATCTTGTCTGGGTTTACAAGTTAATAACTTAAGCATCAAAGAAATTATGTAACTTGGGATTTTGGAATCCATTGCTTAGCCATAAACCAAAAGTAAATTAAGACGAGCTAAACAAAACCTACTTTCCCAAACTTTCCTTATATCGCTTGGACTTCTTACCATACCAGTCTTCAATGCTATATCCTGAGAGAATACGATAGTCTTCCATATATTTACTGATATAATAGACTTTTATTTGACTTGCACCAAGTGCGATAACAAAATATAAACCCACCAATCCAATAATAGGAAACGAAAGAATGCTAACCGTTCTTATTAAATCACTTCGATACAAATTTTCTCCGCCGGAAAAAAATATCCTATACAGAAAAACTGGAGTAAGAACGAGCCAACCAAATTTTCTAGAATGAGCAACAAAAAGCTCCACATATCTTTCTAGTGGGTTACTGAAATCTACATTACCATACAAACTATTGTACGAAGTCTTACTAAACCATCGATATCTTTCAAGAAGTGCAATCATGAAAACCACCGAATAGATGAATATTGACAAGAACTCACCAAGTATCATTGTAGAAAAAATAACTAGTAATATTTCTATTTGGCAATAGAATAGAAATGTAAGCAAAAACATATACTTATTAAAATAATAGTAAGACAAGACTCGTTTTTGAGGGATTTTCTTCAAGGAAATGAAATACAAAAGTGTAACAAGTAGCCCTAGAAAGAAGGGGATACTTACTAGTACCTCCGTACTTTTAAATAGAGTTAATATGATTTGTGAATCAACATATCTACCTATAAATGTTATTAAATACATGAAGAGATTAACAGTCAAAAATCCCAAGATTTTCTTTCCATAACCATTTTTCTCTATGTCCTCCATTGAAGTCTGAATGTACTGATCCGTTACCAACCCCATGCTCTCTTCTAAAGAGGCATTCCATATTGATTTTTTCATGTTTTCTCCTTAGCCAAAAACAAATAGTCTTAGCTCTTAGTTAAATACACTTTTTGCTACAGATTTTAATGTTTCCTGCTAATATTTACCGCTTTCCCAAACTTTCCTTATATCGCTTGGACTTTTTACCATACCAGTCTTCAATGCTATATCCTGAGAGAATACGATAGTCTTCCTTATATTTATTAATATAAAATCCTTGAATACAACTAAACACTATTGCTACGATAAAGTAGAAACCAAAAACAGGCAGAACGACCGCAAATACCATAACTAAATTTCTGAGCAAGTCATTCTGATAAATACCTTCCCCTTGATTGGGTAAAAAGAGGCGAAACACAAAAAAGGGAAAAGCAATTAAACCACCATATTTCTTTCCAAGGACAACAAACTTCTCCATCACATCATTTAAGGGATTGGAAACCAATTGATTTCCATATAAGCCATTCAAAACCTCTTTCTTAAACCATAGGTATCTTTCTGCGATTACAAAAATTATGATAGACAGATTGAGAATGACTGCAATTAGCGAACCAAAAAACATGGCCGAACCAATCGCACATAGTACAAATACTTGATAATTAAGTAAACTCACCATCAAGAACATATTCCAATTGAAATAGTAATACGACAAAATTCGATTGTGGCGTATCTTTCTAACGTCCATTAGGTAATGAACGATTACTAATAAGCCTAGCCATACGGGGATTGAAAATAGGATTTTCGCCTCCACAAATAATATATTTCCAACTTCTTTATCCGAATACGGTCCGATAAATGATATTAGAAAGATAAAAAATTCAACTGTCAAAAAACCTATTATTTTCTTTCCGTAACCATTTTTATCTATGTCCTCCATTGAAGTCTGAATGTACCGATCCGTTACCAACCCCATACTCTCTTCTAAAGAGGCATTCCATATTGATTTTTTCATGTTTTCTCCTTAACCAAACCAAGATAATTCAGGGACCTGAAAGTTAGAAATGATTGATTGGGCCTTACTTCCTAACTCACTAACATTGTGTGTGTACTTGGATAAATTATTCACAACCGAATTTCCAACACCGCTAACTACTTTATCCACCTCTTTTTTTAAAGCTTTTCCAGTTTCTCTTACATTATCAATCTGTTCATAAGTCCAATCTTTGAGATTATCCGTAAAATCTGGAAAAAAGAACTGCCCAAGTTGACTAGCACCTCCTATAAAAAAACCAGCCGCCGCACCCCATGGGCCAAACTTTGCTCCAATCAATGCTCCATCAATCGGTCCAATACTTGCGATACCATCAATAATTCCTCCCGCAACAGCTTTCCCGACATCCTTATGAGCCTTATCCGTAGAATCAAAGTATGAACTGAAACCTGAAATTGTACCGTTAGCTACTGGCATCAACCAAGGACTAGATATGACTTTTCCTAGACCTGAATCAGCAACTTTTCCCAAAATCTGAGCTGGTTTAGAGCCTGCAATTTTTGTAATCCATTCGGAAATATTTCCAGCTTTGTTTACCCAAGTCATGACAGTATTAAAAACTTGTCCACTTCTCTCACTTGTTCTGACTAAGGCATTTATTATATCGTCTTGCTTATCTACTGGTAGTTTGCTGAGTACATTGGTTATTGCACCATTCGAAGTGACAAACTCTGAAAACGCCTTCGGAATATCCTCCATGTCATCAAGCTTAGTCATCACTTTCCAAAAGAAGTCATCAACATTACTGTCTTTCGCAATTGTAGCTAAAAACTTTTCATTCCCCAACAACTTACTCAACGCTTCAGCTGGATTTACTTTAGCCAGTTGCAGTATACGTTCCACAACATCTGCTTCTTCCACCATTCCTACGTATGTTTGTATTAATAGAATTGTTTCTTTTTGTGAAACTTCTTTATTTATTCTAGAAATAGCTTGATTGACTTGAACCGAACTTGATCCATCGCCAATATTTTTAAAAATTTGGCTATAATCCTTATCTAATTGAACAACACGATCCAATGGATTCCCACTACCTTCCAATGACATCTTATTCAATCGTTCAATGTGCTCATTAAGAATTTGAAGCTCTTGTTTGGCCTTTAAATAGGCTGAAATTCCTTCAACAGCGTTTTGGTCTCGGCTGTCTAAACTTCCAATATTACTTGAAACTAATCGAATAAAATTATCCTCTACTTCATCTCGCAACTCTTCAACTTTATCTCTGAAAGAGCGTGACTTACTATAGTATTCTTCTACTGGAATTTTAAAAGTTCCTAAACTCATCTACCATCTCCTCCTATGGACTTACGCTCACTGAGGCTGCTTGTCTGTCGGCGTTTTTCAATTCGTCCTCTACTGTCCGTGCATTTCCTATGACAGTTGACCAATTTGAATTTTCTTGTGAAAGCTTATTCATCAAATTTGAAATTGAAATCTCAAGATTACTTGCTGCCTCTCCTTTCAGCTCGTTTTCCACCACATTTTTTACTTTTTCTAGTTCCGCCATAAGATTCTCAAAGTTTGATTGTATTCTATTCAATTCAGACCTTAGAATCTCATGTTGGTTCGGGTCATAGCTAATTTTTCCTAGT
The DNA here is from genome assembly GCF_044427445.1 of Streptococcus sp. 2020WUSS084. NCBI lineage: Bacteria > Bacillati > Bacillota > Bacilli > Lactobacillales > Streptococcaceae > Streptococcus > Streptococcus sp. 2020WUSS084. Next base: position 4,495 of record NZ_JAOTGC010000018.1, read on the forward strand.
CCCATATTCCCCCTCCTATTCAAAAGAAACAGAGGCTTCTGCAGATGTTATTTCCTCTGTAAAAGAGCTTAGTTGCCCACTCAGAGTCATACATTCAGCTACTAAGGCCATCTGACGATCTATATCACTCTCAACTACATTGAGAAGTGAAGCATAGGCAGACCCTTGTAAGCTACTTTTTATTGCTCCTATCTGGACTTTAGAATTAACAACCCCCTCCCGATAGGTGCTTATTTTAGCTTGAAGCCCTCTCAAAACTTCAGCAATTGCAATGCTGTTAATCTTTATTTCCGACACTCTGAGACCTCCTAAACTCTTGATAAGAGCGCTCTTTTAACACTCTTATCAATTGAAAGATTTTTAATTGTTCGATATTTCTTTATTCGATTCTCAACTGGATCTTCATCATATGTTATATACAAATATAGGGAGTTAGCATGTAATTCTGAATCAAACTGCGCTTGAACTCTAGCAATGATAGCATCGATTTTTGATAGAAATTCCGCTTTCCGTTTCGAAATTTTCTGAGAATCTTTTTTTACTGTATCGATATAGTTTTCAAATTTTGATTGTGCATTACCAGTCCAATCAGGTACAGCTACAGAAAGACCCGAGACCCCATCACGAGTACTTCCTGAGGATACAGCGCTTTTAAAATATCGTAAAGCTCTTATTCTCTCTTTGTAGTCCATATTAGCACCTATTTGATTTCTTTTTTACGAACTGTTAGCTTTGTTTCCCACTCTGAATATACTTCTAGGAATCTCTTTTCGTCTTCATCCGACAACCCTTTGAAAACAACCCTATCAATATTTTCTACATTGAAAAATAAAGTATTATTAGGATTAATACCCGTTGGAAAAATACAGCCCATGTAGTCAGTAAAAACTTCTTCATTGGTCTCTGAATCATTAAAAATAATTCCTCTACCGACCACCATAATTTTTTCTGTTCCGCCCTCTAAATAGACAACCGAACCAAGTGGAAGCAATTCTCTTGACATAATTTTTCTCCTATTCTTTATTACTTAATATTTTTACCTTAGTATATTTTTCTTTATTGTAGAGATACATTTCATCAGTATTCAAACGCTCTTCCCTCGAAACTTCCTTATGAGGAACTACTGATTGATCATATAATCTCATAGCGATGAGCGCAAAAGAAATATCCTCTTTTATTGTTTTTACAATTGCATCAGTTTTAAAAAGTTGCGCTTTTGTAGCTGCTATCACAAAATGTAATCCGTGTTTGGGGCCCTCTAGGTAAAGTTGCTTAAACTCTTCAGCTTTTGATGCAAATTTTTCTAAGAAAACTCCTAAATCAGGAATTATAATAAATGTTTCAGTATCTTTAGGATTAGATTTTCTATTGCTTAGTTCAGTAAACATTTGTTCAAACAGTTGATGGCTTAAGCCACTATTGATATAAACATCTGATAAATCTCTCAAATAGTCAAATTCATCACTAGTATCCACAACAAGTACATGGCCCTTTGGATAAAGACGGCTGGAAACAACTGAAAAATGATAGATGACAGATTCAAGCGCAGAAACCTGCTCCGACAATACAAGAATATTATTTACTTTTTCAACTTCAATGCTCACAGCCTCCACCGTTTCCAGATCCAATCCAAGTGGAATCTGACCTGAGGCAATGGCTTTCTGAACGCTTGAGCGACTGAGGAAGTCCTCGCGAGTCAGCTCTTCTGGCACCATTGGGATAGCTTCTGGAACCTGACCCGTCCAAGCAGCCTTCTGACGACTCACTTCCTCACGCATCTGATCCACCAGCTCTATGTCGTGTTCCACACGAAGGGGAAGTGCCAACTGGAGGCTATAAACTTCCTCTCCCTTATAGAGAGCCCGTCCCTTAATATCTTCAATATCCGCAAGACCAGTAGACCCGACAACACTGCGAACTTCTGTCTTATCGTGTTGCTTCAAGGTCAACTGGTGCTTGAAGTTAGAGTAGAAAGTCGCACGAAGGTTAGCCTGACGACTAGCCGTCACCACCAGGTGAAGACCAATGGCCTGACCCTCACGAGAAATGCGGGTCAAGAGTTTGAGTAATTCTGCCTCAAAACTCTCATCCTTCATAGACTCAAAGCTATCCAAAGCAATGACAATACGCGGCTCCACCTGTCCTGTCAACTGACGGTACATGGACAAGGTACCCACACGATGTTCCGTAAGCAATTTCTTGCGACGGTTGATTTCCTTCTCCAAAAGACGGATAAACTTACCGATCTTCTCTCCCTGATCCAAGAGGAAGACATCCGCCACATGTGGTAAATCCCCCATTGGAACCAGACCACTCGTCCCAAAGTCCATCAGATAGAGATGGAGTTCAGATGGGCTATAGTGACGTGCTAAATCCAAGACCGTAGTCTGTAAGAAAGTAGTCTTACCGGTCGCTGGAGCCCCATACATAAGCAAATGACCATCCTGAGATAGGTTGATAGACAGCGGTTCTTGGGCCTGCTGGCTCGGTTTATCCAAGAGACCTAGAATAACCTCTAACTCCTCATTGACTCCAGACCAAGTTAACTCAGCCTCATCTCGTAAATCTTCCACAAACAAACGTGAAGGTAGCGGAGGCAACCATGGTTGCGGCAGGACCTTGATGGACAGGCGCTCTGTCAAGGCTTTCAGCTTACTTACGATGGCTTGAAGCTCACTCGGAACCTCCTTGATGGACTCAGCCTGATCCAGTCCAGACAGGTCTTCGTTGAGAATCTCATATTGACCGATGTCATTGATGGCATAGATGGTATGGTCTTCAATCCCCTGCTCATCCTTATCTGGCTGGTAATCAGCCCCAGACCAGGCAGACTGGAAGAGTTCATACACTTCATTGTTTCCGACCTGCAGATAGCCACGACCCACCTGGGTAATCTCAGCCGCATCTGGCGTCTTAAGCATCTCCATGGAGTCACTCCGATCTGCTACCTTGAGTGCCAGCTTGAAGCGAGAGTTGGACCAGATCTGGTCATCCACCACACCAGATGGCTTCTGAGTCGCTAAGATCAGGTGAATCCCCAAACTCCGACCGATACGAGCGGTTGAGACCAGCTCCTTCATAAAGTCAGGTTGGTTGGTCTTGAGCTCCGCAAACTCATCGGAGATCAAGAAGAGATGAGGCATGGGCTCACTCACCTCACCCAGCTTGTACTTCTTCTGGTATTGATTGATATGGTTGACATCATTCTCCGCAAAGAGACGTTGGCGGCGCTTCAGCTCCGCATTGATGGACACCAAGGCCCGCATAGACTGGGCACCATCCAAGTTGGTGATGGTCCCAAGTAAGTGAGGCAGGTCCTTGAAGAGGTTGGCCATGCCCCCACCCTTATAGTCGATGAGGAGAAAGGCCACGTCATGCGGATGGAAATTAACCGCAAGGCTTAAGATATAAGACTGGATGACCTCTGATTTACCAGAACCCGTGGTACCTGCCACCAAACCGTGTGGACCGTGAGCCTTTTCATGTAAGTTCAGATAGACAATATCCTCCTTGCCACGAAGACCCAGAGGCACCGCCAGACTCTTATAAGGCGCATGCTTTTCCCAACGACTGACAACACCCAAGTCCTCAAAGGTCTCAACCCCATACATCTCCATAAAGGTCACCGTTTCAGGGATAGAAGACTTGAGGTTCTGTAGGTGATTAAGCGGAGCTAAGCGGCGCACCAAGGTCTCCTTGTCGTAGCCAACTGGGAAATGGTCCAAGGCAAAGTCAATCTCACGCAACTGACCTTCCTCCATGACCAGCTGACCAGTGTTTCGATCCTTGATGTTAATGATGGTCTTGATATTCTCAGACAGAGAAGACAGCACATCCTGCACAAAGACCAGGCTACAGCCCAGCTCCGTCGGATCCTCTGTGAAGAACTCCATGATGACATGGTCCAAAATCAACTTCTCATCCGTCACCAAGACCACATAGTGAGGGCTGAAGAGGGTTGACTCACGATTGGACTTGTCTTCCTTTTGAGCCCTGCGCAGTTTCAAAATCTGATTGAGCGAGTTGAGCACCTGATCATGGGTCCTCTGGTTATAGACGAAGCCACGCACATTCATGTCTTGCAAGATCGCATGAGGCAAGAACCGCATCCAATCCCACTGCTCCTTCTCCTCCTCTGGCATGATGGTAATAAACTGCACATCATGATAGGAATGGAAAAGTGCTATTTGGTTGACCATGAGTTGGAGCTGCTCAATCACCAAGGCCCGCGGACCAATATAGCCGACAGGACCATGGGACAGATTGGCCACAATGGGCATATCTGAAATGGTCTTGTTTTGTTCATAGAGTTGAAAACCCTCCAACTCCAAGGGATCCCGCTTGCCCGACCGTTCCGTCTGAGCATAGGACAGGTCATAAGAAACCGGAACCTCACCCAGACCCAAGCGATAGTACAAGAAATCAAAATGAAGAGGCGTCTTCTCATAGATCCGATGGTGGTAGCTATCTGCCAGATCCACCAAGGTCTCAATAGCAGGATAATGGTAGAGCTGACCATCTTTCTGCGACTTGGTCAGACCAGCCAACTCCTTGGCCTTATCAGCCAGATAGTCATGATAGAGCCCCTCTCGGTCTCTCAGCTCTTTCTGGTAATCCTTTCTCCCCTTTATATAGCCAGCGATGGACATCCCCAACGTCACAATCGACATGGCGATAGTCGCTAGCACGTAGAGACCACGAGGTTGGAAAATCATGATAACCAATGTAATCCCCACCATCATAAGAGGAGGCAAGATTAATTTCAACAAACTGTCAGACGGTTTTGATGGTGCATTCGAAGGCGCATTGATAGCCACCCTGTCTTCTGAACTCCGATAGATAATCCGTGGAGAGCGATGGTAGTCTGGATAATCCTCATAAAAAGCATAGCGCGATGCAGACTTACGAGCCAACTCATCACTAGCCTCTACAGGACCCGCAGCCAGGACCTCATCTGCATAAAATTTGAAGAAAGTATCCTCAAAAGCAAGCTCATCTCCAAGAGCCAGCTCCATTTCCCCCTTCTCCATCAAAAGGTTATTGATATAGATGGAGCCCGCCAAACGATAAAGCATCCATGACTGGTCACTGCGTTTGAGCAAGACATGACAACTTGACCCTGCAAGGACAAAACTATTTCCCGCATGCTGGCCGATTGTTAATTCCTGCTTATCCAGAGGGTCTAGGATTACCTGTTCCGACGGAAGAAGATAGACCACGCCCCCCGCCAAAGACATACCAGATACAAGCTTTCCTTCCACTCCATCATAGTCATAGCAAACTTGTGCTTCATCTAACCAAATCGTCAAGGGAGCATCCAGTGAGGAGACAAAAACCTGCGCCTTTTCTGTGCCTTGAAAAAGAATCTTTTTCCCAGCAGACACATCCGCCACATAGCGAAAACCATCTTTATAAAAAACTACTGTCTCTGCCATAGCTTACTCCCCGCTCGAGCTCGATGGACTCGTTGATGATGATTCTGTAGAAGAGGTTGAACTAGACGTCGAACTTGTACCTGTTTTCACCTGTGACCCATCTTCATTCAAAATCGTAGTTCGAGTATCCCAATACTTTTGATACTCCGCTTTCAACTCATCCAAGGTTGTTTCCCGCTCTTCCCCCGACAAAGTCGTATTTTCACGAACCTGTTCCATTTGCTGGTAAAGAGCATACAAAATCAAATCCGAATCATCCAAACGCTTGGCCAAATCCAAAGCTTCTTGGCTATTACCACGACCAATTTCAATCCAGTAGTCCAAATATTGCTCATCTGATTTGAGCGTCACATTATTTAAGATAACAGAACGTTGTTCATTACTCAAATCAAACCCTTGGATGTAGGCATAGGCAAGAGTGTATTTTTGAGTGTAGGGAAGATTAGAAACCTCTACCCGCTCCAACTCACTAATCACCCCAGGATAGTCCACCTTGATGAAGGCCGTATCCGCATCCAGCATTTTTTCCTTGAAAGGATTGTGCATGAAAACTAGATAAATCAGCGGCAAGACCAATAATCCTGCCAGGGCAGAAAGCCAGATGGTCGCATAGCGATAGAGACGGTGCTTGGAGCGAGAAACCCTTGTCAAAGTCGCCTTCTCCTCCTCCAACTTATCCTGAAAATAGCCCTGCAAAAGTCCTTCCAAACTATCCATATCCTCTGCCTTGCGAATGGTATCTAAGAACTCCGGTACAGGAACCACATCCAGCGCACCATTGTAAAGGTCCATAAAATCATGCTCTGTAAATAAAGCAAGGATATAAGATTTTAATTGCTTCAACAAATCCGTAGCATCCAAGGTCTGAGGCACCATCTTCTCCGGAATAGCCCGATAGGCTAGTTTGACCCGACCATCCTTAGTAATAAAGACAGATGACGGATGCACGAAAAAGGTGATTGGCAATTTCAAAGCCTGCTTCAATTCTAAAACATTGAGAGAAAGTCGTAGTTTTTCAGAGACCTCTTTCTCCTTCATGTCCTCAAAGGTTTGCCCAAATGCATCCAGATGATAGGTGAAATGAACTGTATCTTCATCCACCGTCATTTCCTGTTGTAAAAATTGAGGGTGGTGCAGATCCAACAAGAGCAGATCAGATAGCTCTTGCGTTGCCACATCAGACCGTTTTACATCAAGGTGCCACTCTTTATCACCCTTTAAAAAGACAAATTCCTGTCCGCCAAAGACAAATGTTTCTTCTTTCACCCTAAACCTCCAAAACCTCTATAATATCTCCCGTTGTCACAGGATAATCGGCTAATACTTTCCCTTCGTCCAAAATGAACCCCTTATTAACAACATGGAGTTGGTATTTTTTTCTAGCATTCTCTTTTTCGAAGATGCTATCCAACTCCTTGATTAATCTCCTAACCTCAATGTGAGTCGGAATCCGTAAGTCCCTGATTCGTCCTCCATCATGTAAGGTAACATTGATATGCGTCTCCATCTCATCTCCTCCAATAGACCACTAGAAGATTATTCCTGGCCTACTTCATCCTTACCCATCAAATAGGTTGCTAAACTTGCAAGCAATAGAATGCCAACTACAATAGAAGCAAAAAACAGGCCAGAGAGAAGCCCTGCTGGAGCTCCCTCTGTCCCACTATCTACCTTGGTTGTCATCACCTTATGGGTCCGAGTATCAAACAAGGTCCCCACTTGCAAAATATCCGTGCTTGGTTTCTCACCAGTTTGGAATAGGCTATTTAGCTGATGCTCTAATAAGACTTGATCAGCTTCTTTTTTGGCAGTCAATTCTGCTTGATCTGGTGCCAAAAACAAAGATTGGACCAGTAAATCCTGACTACCTATTTTCTTTTCTTTTTCTACTTCAATGCGTGAACTATCAATTTGAAGACTATTGTCTCCAAGTTCGGACGCTTCTATCCCAACCGGAAGAAAGAGAACCAGGCAACTAAGAACAAGTGCTATCTTTTTCATTTAATCCTCTTTTTTATTTAGGAATTTTTCCACATTGACAAAAGCACTCAAGCCAGCAAAACCAAGCCCCAATACGAGCGCCGTAGCAATCACTGTCAGACTGGCAGCTTCACCATCAAAGTAACCAGATAAACTATTTTCTAAAACAGAAAGAGGGTTGATGGCTTTCAGTGTTGCAGGCAGACCTGTCAAACTAGCAGTTGTACCAATGGCATTGGATAGGTAAATAAAGCTGATAACCATGAAGAAGCTAATCCCCATGCCAAGTCCTTTGGCATTTTTTATCAATAGATACTGACCTTGTGCTAGTAATAGGCTAAACAAGGTAATCATCAGCACCCAAGTCGGGATCAACTCGCTATCAATCTGCAACTGTTGACTTGATACAACCCCGATCAATCCACCGACCAGAAGTGATAGAACGCTGAGCACAGTCACTGTTACTAAATCTGTATCCTCGAGACGGCTTACTTTAAACTTATCTTTCACAGCCTTAATCACACGATGAGTACCAAAAACATAAGCTGCAAACAGGGTCACCATCTCCAAGAGTAAAATCCAGGTGAAAGGTCTGTAGGTGTTGACTGTTGCTTTTACAGATGAAGACGATTCTGTCAATGGTGCGGACAAGAAATCCAAAATCACTTCATTTGGAACACCATTGTCATAGGTATTGCTTAAGACAGAAGTAAAGGTTTTTACAAAGTCGCCATTTTCAGCCAATTCTGATTCAAACCTCTCCATCAGGGCAGTTGCTTCAGAAGATAGATTCTCTCCGCTTTCTTGAGCAGCCTGTACATCATTAGTAAATGTAGTGAAGACGGTATTGACATTAGTCGCCTCCTCAACGTTCTGTTCTGAAAGGGATTTTACCTCACCTGTAATAGAAAGGGAAGCATCCAATTCAGTAGCGAGCGCCGCAAGTTCTGTATCATGCGTTCCTTGAAGAGCAGTTTGTTGCTCTTGACCATCTGCAATAGACTGAGCTCGTGCCTTGACATCCTCCAAAAATGCCAGCTGATTCGCTATCTGTTGAGCCAAATCACTATTTGTCGTGCTGATATATTGGAGTTGATCTTTTAATTCTTGTTTGCGTCCTTCTAACTCAGCCAATCTTTCCTTCAAAGCTTGATCTTGTGCACGCGCTTCAGAATAGGATTGTAAATTAGCTGTAATGGAGCTCGTGACTAAAGAAGTCAACAGGGATTTCGCGTCTTGGTTGAAGAAACTATCCGTCAAACTGCTACGTTCACCAGTTACAGTATTAACAGGATAATATTGATCTAATAAACGATTAGCTTGATTATACTTGGAAATGATTTCACTAACTTTTGCAGCATAAGCAACCTCTGCTTTACGATAAGCTTCCTGTTCTTTTAAGAAGTTTTCCCAATCAAATCCTGCTGTTGTGACTTCCAGATTATTAACACTTACTTTGACACTCCCCTGCGCCATCTCAGTTGTCGTGACAGGTGTACCAGTGGACGGTGACGTAGTCGATACAATATTCTCTTCCGATGAGCTCGAACCCGTCGTTGACGAAGTTGAATCCGTTACTACCGTTGTTGAAACCGTGGTCGTCTGACTCTTTTCATATTGGAGAGTGACGGTTACTGTATTATCCTTTTGCAAAGCAACAACTTCACTAGGATTGGTATAGCTGTTGCCATTCAATTCCCAAGATACCAAATCAAACCCGCTAGGAATTTCTAAAGAAAGAGTGGCACGAGTTGTTGGAGTAGGAATTTTAAAATCAGCAGCAGCTTGAAGATGCGGTTCTAACTCTTTAGCAAGAGCCTGTAATTCTTTCAAATCATTAGAAGCTACAAAGTGTTCACCAAAATGCGCTTGCGCAAATGCTGCGTCAAATTGAATCTGACTCGCTGCCTTTGGATCCAATTTGTTTAAATCAGCAGTCAGATCTGCAGGAGTCAAGCTTGGTAAACCTGCCAATTGATTCAAAATCAACTGGTCTAAGCTCGTTTGATAGGATGCTAGAGAAACCGGCAACTCTGTACTCTTACCCAAAACCGCTCCAATGTGGATTGTTTTCAGACTATCACCATAGTAAGTGGTTAAATGTGTTTCAGCAAAGTCAGAAATCGCAGCCTCATGCTCTGCTAATTTCGTACTCTCAGCTTCAATTGCTACCTGTAAATCGGCAATGGCTTGATCCAATTTTTCAACCAAACCAACATAGCCACTAGCTTCACCCGTCTCGTCTATCGCTGCTGCCCCCAACTGCCCCGAGAGCACCTCTTGGGTCGTTTTAATCGTTGCAAACAACTGATCCGTTTCAGCACTGAGTACAGAGCTATTCATTGCTAAAAGCGAAGCTGAAAATTCTTCCTGTGATAGTTTTCCCTGATTTCGTTGTTCAATCAAGGTAGCTAAATTATCTTTTAGTCCCGTCTGAGCAGTATTTAGGCTATCATATGCCGTCACGTTGCCAGAAAGCGCTTCTTTCAAAAGATTATTAGCTGCCAATGTTGAATCAGCCGTCGAAGTCAAATTCGGAAAAAGTGTCTTAAAATCAACAGCTGTTTGATAGAGATTGTTCCTAAAAACAGCAATATTGCTCACCTTTGTATCTGACAAGGTCTGAACATTTCGTTGAGCCTGATAAAGATTCCCGAGAATGCTGGCCATATACATATCAATCAGCTGACTCTGTAGGTCTGCAATAATCCCTTTTGCCACCTTAACAGCTTCATTCTCTACCTGCAAATTACCATTTGCATTAATCTTATATGTGATTGTCGCTTTATCAACATTGGTATTGTTGATATCCAAGATTTTTGTTGAAAAATCGCTTGGGATGGTCACAACCAATTGGTAAAGCCCTTCTTTTAACCCCTTGTCAGCCGTACCACGACTGACAGTTGACCAGTTATGGGCAGTATTTTTTTCGATATTTTTTGCATAACTAGCGCCAAGATTATATTCCGTACCATTTAGGGTTACAGTATTATCTTCATTGACTAAGGCAACATCCAGCTTAATATTTTGTCGCCCTGCTTCTTGCTCTTTCTTGGAAATACTCGTGTTGTTCTGAACGGCAATATTTAATCCAATGATAGATAGAAGCAAAAGTAAGACCAGCAAAGCATTTCTCCCATACTTCAAAATGCGCTGTTTATCCATTTTTCATATCTCCTTCATTTCGATAAAAAATAGGAAGGCTGGCGCCTTCCTAGCATTTGAACTTCGTCAACCCTTAGCCATTGATTTGCGCTGCAATGTCTGCATCTGTTTGCTCGATAATGTCAGCAACTTTATTCAATTGGGCATTGATATCTCGAAGCAACTCAGAAAATTCAACAATTTTTGGCTTAAGCGCTTCAAATTGAGCATCAAAACTGTCAAAAGCTGTACCTTCCCAGTTTTCACGAATAACAGATTGCTCATTTGACAAAGATGATAAAATAGCATCAATGTTATCTGAACCTTCTGTATAGCGAATCGCAGAAGTACGGAGCTCATCTGGGGTTAATTTAATACGTGACATATCGTTCTCCTTTTGTCTTATAATTACTAATCCATTATATAATAAAAAAGCCAAAAATACAACCATATATGCAACTTTATTTATAGAAAAATAATCATTTAGCCGGTTCAAAACATAATTGTAAAAATTTTATACTATTTTGACTACAGAGCAAAAAAAGATTGAAGGAAGATGTCCGAAACAAACCTTCCTCCAATCTGAGCTGAAAATTCAGCTTTTTCTTTATGCACGAATAATCTAAATAGGGATCACCTTACGTCTCTTTAAGTGTAGGTTGGTAAATGTTATTCAAAAATATTTCCCAACTCTACATCGACTCGGTTTTTCTTGACATTGATGTCGGTCACAGCGAGCAAAGACTTGTAGTTAGCTACGCTACGGTCCCCTTTTTGGTTTTCTGCAAAGACAGCCACGCCTACCAAGGTTGAGTCAAACTCAGACAAGAGGCTAATCATACCATTGATGGTGCCACCATTTTTCAAGAAGTCATCGACGATTAAGACACGGCTTCCTGCCTTCAAACTACGCTTAGACAGGAACATCTTTTCGATACGGTCGCTAGATCCTGACACATAGTTGACAGAAACTGTTGAACCTTCTGTGATTTTCAAATCACGACGCACAATCACAAACGGTACATTAAGGACATTGGCAACAGCATTGGCCAAAGGGACCCCCTTAGTCGCAACTGTCATGACCGCATCAATCTTTTCATCTTTGAAAGCATCTGCAATGATACGACCGACATTTTTCAAAATATGCGGTGTAGACAGCAAGTCAGATGAATAGATATAACCGCCTGGCAAGATACGATTACTTTCGGCCATCTGATCACGAAGGGCCTGTGCAATTTCGACAGACTCTGCCTTAGAGATCGATGGAGTAAAAACAACTCCTCCACTGGCACCAGTAATGGTTTCAATATGCCCGATAGAGCTTTCCTCAAAAGCCTTTTTAATGATGGCAATATCCTCTGAGATAGATGACTTGGCAGATTCATACTTTTCCGCAAAGGTATTCAAACTAGTTAATTCATAAGGGTGGTTGATGAGGTAATTGGAAATGACAACCATACGCTCACTTCTTCTTAATTTCATAAAATCATCCTCTTTCACTTTTTTCTATTATATCACAACAAACTACAAAAAGCGAACTTTTTTGATTAAAAAGTCCGTCTTTTTCGTATTTTGTTTATCGCTTACATATACCACCTTGGAAGATGATGATTAAAATATTCATACCATTCAGAAATCTTCTGCGCTTGCAACTTCATCAATGGAATTTGTTCGGAATCTACTTGTTCTGCCCAAGAAAGAGCGCCTAGACTATTTACTGTTACATAAAGAGCCATGAGTTTCCAAAATTCCTCTGGAATAGCGCCGTCAAAATAGGCATCTACCTGACCACGCGCAAAGGCTGGAGACAAATCTGCCGTGAAAATCAAACGGTTAAATTCTTCCCAGGGATCTCCTATATCATGTCGATCAAAGTCTAAAATTTTCAGTCTTCCATCCTGGCCCCGTAGAAAGTTACCTGTGTGAAAATCTCCATGATGGTAGGCAATCGGTCTCCCTTCAAGCAAGTGACGGTTGGCCTGAACAAAGGCTATCATGGCTTGACCATTTGGATAGGAATGACTAGCTGCTTGGTAGGCAGCTAATTTATTGTCAATCTTAGCCTGATAAAAACTGTTCCAGTCGCGCAGACTTTGATCAATCGGTAGGGCATGCAAGGTTCGCAAAAACTTCCCTGACTGACAGCCCAATTCATACAAGACAGAATCAGACAGGCTAGAAGCCACTTCATTCATGCCCTGACCTTCCACCCATTCATAAAGGGTGTAGACTGACAAGTCATCCGCCCAAAAACTTAGTGGCTCTGCCACAGGCAAACCTAGACCAAACAGGTTTTCAACTAACTGAAACTCTAATTGCTTAGCCTCATAGGCTGGCCGCTCTGCTATTCTCAAAAGACCAAGGCGACCATCTTCTAGCTGGACCTTGTACTTTTGGTCCGTGGACCAGCCTTTGGTGAGGGGCTGTCGAGACACTATCCTAACTGCCATCAGTCGATATTGGGCTTATAGAAGGCGCGATTATCCATGGCAAAGATGCGGTTGGTCATCTCGCCTGGGCCGACCTTGTCCAAGGCCGATAGCATCATCATCATTTCAGCATCGATATTGTCAATCATGTGGAGGATTTCCGCCTCCATAATCTGCGGACGGACTGGGCTTCCATACTCCAAGAGGCCATGGTGACTGAGGATAACGTGGCGCAGAACAGTCACTTCCTCCAGACTGTCATCGATGCCCAATTCCATCAATACCTTGGTAATCTCTTCATCAATCAAGGAAATGTGCCCAATCAGATTGCCACGGACAGTGTAGCCAGTATTGTCTGGACCAGTCAGTTCGATAACCTTGGCTAGGTCATGAAGCATGATTCCTGCAAAGAGCAGGCTCTTGTTGAGCTGAGGATAAATATCACCAATTTTATCTGCCAAGCGTACCATGGTCGCTGTATGGAAGGACAAGCCTGAGTAGAAGGCATGGTGATTGGTCTTGGCTGCTGGATAGGAATAAAATTCCTTGTCGTACTTGCTGTAGAGAGCACGGACAATCCGCTGCCATGTGGCATTTTCGATGCGGAAAATCATCTGGCTCAAATAGTCCTTGGTGTCCTGGACATCCACAGGTGGTTTTTCCTTGAAATCAGCAGGGTCGTTGGGCTCGCCTGCCTTTGGCAAACGAAGAACCAGTTGATTGACCTGGGGGGTGTTGTTGTAAACCTCACGGCGCCCCTGCATGTGAACAACAGTTCCAGCAGTAAAGTCCTTGATTTTCCCTGGTTGGGCATCCCAGACCTTGCCTTCAATCTCGCCCGTATCATCTTGGAAGGTCAGAGCTAGGTAGTCTTTGCCAGCTCGTGTTTGACGGACTTCAGCTGTCTTGATGAGATAGAATCCTTCGAAGAATTCATCTTTTTTCATTTGGTTAATTTTCATTATCTTCCTCATCTAATGGGGACAGGCCAAGCAGTCCCTTGGTTTGGTCATCTTCGTACAGGTCAATGGTACGAAGACTACGCTCGATAGCGTTGGTGCGAGTGGTTAGGAGTTTGTCAATATTGCTGCTGGCTTGATTGAGCTGTTTCTGGGCCTTGACCAAGAGGTCAGAAAACTTGCCAAATTCCAGCTTGACATTGCCCAAGACCTTGGAAATATCATCGGCCGACCGTTGAATGTTGAGGGTCTTAAAGCCGACAGAGAGAGAATTGAGCAGGGCAGACAGGGTGGTCGGTCCTGCTACTACAATATTTTCCTGACGGCGAAGCTCATCAAAGAAAATCGGATTGCGAACCACTTCTGAATACAGCCCTTCGGTTGGCAAGAACAATACTCCAAAGTTGGTGGTTTCAGGCGGATTGAGGTACTTGCTCTGAATATCCTTGGCAAAACGTTTAATAGCCGCCAAGAGATTTTTGCGGTGGAGGTCAATCTGGTCCTTGTCCCCACTTTCGTAGGCATCTTCCAAGCGGTAATAATCAGCCAGCGGAAACTTGGAATCGATTGGCAAGTAGATATAGTCGCCTTCCGTCCGTCCTGGTAGCTTGACCGCATACTCCACGCGCTCACTAGAGCCTGAAACCGTGGCAAACTCTCGCTCATATTGGCTAGGTGTCAAAATATCCTCGATAATCTGTCCCAGCTGCAATTCACCCATGATGCCACGGGTTTTGGTCCCAGACAAAACCTTGCTAAGACTACCCACATCACGCGCCACCGTCTGCATTTCGCCCAAACCACGATTGACCGATTCCAACTGCTTGGACACCGTTTCAAAAGAGGCTTGTAGGCGGGTTTGCAGGGTTTTCTCCAGCTTTTCCTCGACCGTCTGCCGCATTTCTTCCAGGCGTTTTTCATTGGACTCTTGAATGGCCTGCAAACGGCGGTCGGTGGCATCTCGCGTTTCCAAGTGGCTCCTATTTAGCTCTTGACGGATGTCGGTTAGCTGTTGGTAAAGCTCCGTGCGGAGTCTTTCCACTTCCTGATGAATGGCTTGCTGCTGTTTGAGGGTTGCATTTTCTAGTTGATAGCTGAGCTGATCAGACAAGTTGTCTGCTGTGTCTTCTGCCTGATCTTGCAAAAGCAGGGCCAAGCTCTGCCATTTTCCATAAAGAAAAACCAAGGCAAGCAAGACCAGTATCAGCAAAATAAGTAATACAATATCCATCTAATCCTTATCCTTACTGTAGATAAGGACCACGTAGCCCTTATCCAGTTGAATGTCTATGTCTCTATCTATAAATTCGTTAGAGGAATAGCATTTTTTGAAAAAATAATTGCTGGCATCCAGCGGGTACTTGGCATGACGAATGGTCAGGCGGCTCTGGTCCGACGGCATAAAGGAAATGTACTTCATACCAGCAATCGGTGACAAACGGTGCTGACCTGCAGGTCGAAAACGGACGATGTTCTGACTGTCCACCAATTCAATCTGCTCCATATAAATTGCCAAGTCCGGCTCTGCAGCCAGAAAGAGATTGGTCATCATGTGATCCATGCGGCCACCCAAGGCACCGTATATGCGAACCTGGGCCTGCGGATATACCTTGAAGATTTCCTTTAAAGCCAGCTCCAAATCTGTATCATCTTTTTCAGCAGGAGCTTGCAAAAAACACTCTGCTTGATCCTTTATCCGCCCCAACTCTTCAGGTGTCACCGAGTCAAAATCACCGATGGCCCAGTCAAGAGGCAGGGAATGGTCCAGAAGACGAAGAGAGCCTGCATCTACCCCCACATAGAGGTCGGCAGGCTCAGGAAGGCAGTCAAAGTAACCGCCTGCAATGACAGCAATCTTAATCATGGAGGGCCGCTCTCAATTTGGCAACGTTGGCATCCAAGTCTCCTTTGAAGAGATAGGAACCAGCCACAAAGACATTGGCACCCGCATTTTTGGCTGAATGGATGGTCTTGTCGTCAATCCCGCCGTC
Organism: Streptococcus sp. 2020WUSS084; assembly: GCF_044427445.1. NCBI lineage: Bacteria > Bacillati > Bacillota > Bacilli > Lactobacillales > Streptococcaceae > Streptococcus > Streptococcus sp. 2020WUSS084. Next base: position 20,433 of record NZ_JAOTGC010000018.1, read on the forward strand.
CACTTCGATGTCAAAGGTCAAGCCCTTGGCTTCACGGAGTTTGACCAAGGCCTCAATCTTCTCAGCCACTTCTGGAATGTAGGCTTGTCCACCAAAACCTGGGTTGACCGTCATGAGCAGAACCTGATCCACCAAGTTGAGCACAGGCTCAATGGTTACAAGCGGCGTACCTGGATTGATAACCACCCCCACCTTCATACCAGCAGCACGGATTTTTTGCAAGGTTCCATGCAAGTGAACCGTTGCCTCTGCGTGAATAGTCAGGATATCCGCACCCGCACGGGCAAAGGTCTCGATATGATTTTCAGGATTGGACACCATGAGATGGCAATCGAAAACCAGCTTGCTATGAGGACGCATGGCCGCTACCACATCCGCCCCAAAGCTAATATTTGGCACGAAATGACCGTCCATGACATCAATGTGCACATACTCCACACCTGTCTTTTCTAGACGTTTGAGCTCTTTTTCAAAATTTGCATAATCTGCCGCCAAAATAGACGGTGCAATCTTATAATGTGACATAGAGTACCAACTTTCTATTTGAATTTCTTACTTACCTTAGTATAGGTTTCACGCTGATTTTGGATTTCGCTGAGGAATTGGAGGTAATTATCAAAGCGACTTTGGGAAATAGCAGAGCTGGCAACAGCTTCCTTGACCGCACAATCCGGCTCATGTGTGTGGGTACAGGTCCTAAATTTGCAATCCTGGCTGCTTTCCGCAATCTCTGGGAAACAATCTGTCAGAGCCTCCGCCTCCTTGACTTCATAGTCTAGGGATGAAAAACCTGGCGTATCCGCAATTTTCCCACCGAAAACATTGTAGAAGCTGACCGCACGAGTGGTATGGCGACCACGTCCCAGACTATCTGAAATCGCCCCTGTTTCCAAGGCTAATTCTGGTGCAATGCGATTGAGCAGGGTTGATTTACCAACCCCTGTCTGCCCCATAAAGACCGTCACCTTATCCTGCAATAATGGCGTCAATTCCTCCAAACTATAGACAAACGGATAGCCAATTTTCTCATAGATAGCCTTGAAGGCATCCATCTCCGTCCAATCTTCTACCAAGTCCATCTTAGAGATATAGATAATAGGATCCATGTCCTTCTGTTCCAAAAGCACTAGGAAACGATCTAGTAGATTGGCATTAAAATCAGGTTCCTTAGCCGACATGATAACCACCGCCTGATTGATATTGACGATAGGAGGTCGAACCAAGCTATTTTTTCGCTCATGAATCTTTAAAATATAGCCTTCTGAGTTTTCCTCCGCAGAAAAGTCCACAAAATCACCCACGTAGGGCGTTTGGCCTTTCTTACGAAAATTTCCTCTGGCTCTGGTTTGATAAATCTGTCCATCTGCCTCGACATAGTAAAAACCAGCCAAGGCCTTGATAATTCTTCCTTGCAATGAAGACTCCTTTGTGTGTACTTGTTCCTATTATACCAAATTTCCTAGGAAAAAAGGAGCAGAAAAGAACTCGAACCTTAATAAAAGAGCGCGTCACCCATTTCACGTTTCAAGTTGTTGAGCTGAAACAGTCTATTCCCAGACTGTTTCAGTCCCACCCCCGCACAGCTCAAACTGTCTGGGAGACAGTTTGAGGTTGGAGATAAGGCGAACTTTGTTCGCAACAGTCGTAATGGTTAGATTTAGAGTGTAAAACACGAACTGCTGAGATTTGCTTTGCAAATCTTATCTCCAACCTCCAACAATCAACCACTGCGCTGAGATGTTGACACTAACCTTATGAAGTGGGATGGTCTTTTACCCAGACTCTGAGATTTTACACTTTACTCTAGTCATTTCAATTTAAAAATAGTATAATAAAAAGCAAGCGGAGGTGGTGGAACGGCAGACACGCATGCTTCAGGCGCATGTGCCCATCGGGTGTGAGGGTTCAAATCCCTTCCTCCGCATTATTTATAAAGGATAACCCCAAGTCAGAATTATTGGCTTGGGGTGATTTTTATATCTTCTCACTCAATTTCCCATCACGTATTTCCAAAACCACATCAAACATGTCTAGGATGGCTGGGTCTGATTCATGCAAGATGGTGATGATGAGTTTGTCCTCCAGCTGCAAGAGCTTGGTCAAAACCTGCTTGGTCAGGGCAGGATCTAAATGGGCGGTCGGTTCATCCAAGAGCAAGACGTCCTTACCACTCATCAGGGAACGGAGCAGACATAGGACATTTTTCTCGCCACCACTCAAGAGACTGGGGTCTGTTGTTGTACACAAGGTGTCCTGCAAACTCTCTGGCAAGCTCCTTAACAAGCCAAGCATGACATCTCTTCCCTTCTCATAGGTTCCAAAAACAGACACATTGTTTTCAAAATCGGTATGGTAAAGATGCTCAAACTGGCTAAGTATAGAAGACAGTAGCTGCTTCCATTTCATGTGAAACATCATGTTCCAGATAGGAAACACTTCCCTTGTCCAGAGCTAGTTCTCCTGCTAACACTCGTAGAAAAGTGGATTTTCCGCTGGCTGACGGACCAATGATAACATACTTTTTCCCCTTGTCAAATCGATAGGAAACATCTGCTACCGCTAATTCTCCCACATGATAGGCCACATCCCTGACTTCCAAGGCTGTCATATTGGGATAGCTTGGCACTTGTTCAGACAAAACCTGACCAGCAAGATAGTCTTCTAGGTTGGCAACTGTTTCCTTGGTCGAATGGATATAATTGACATCCAAGAGGATGTATTTCATGGGATAGATGAAATTTTCAACATAGCTAAAAGTCGCAATGGCAGCACCGATGGTCAACTCTTTTTGCAGCAAGAGGTAGCCGATCAAGCCAAAAGCTGTTAATTGCACCAAAAACATGGAAAATCCATTGACAACATTGGCCAGGGTCTTGAATTGCCCAAAGCGAAAACGGGCTTGCTCACTTTCTTCTACTGACTGATGATGGACACGACTGATGGAGCCAAAGGTTTCAGTATTAACGCGGTTCTTAGCAGAAAATAGGTCAGTCACCACCTGAAAATAACTTTCCAAACTCTGTAAAAATGCCCGCTGACGCTGAGAAAGAGGGCCAGAAATCCACTTGGGAATGAAGACCGCCAAGGCAGACGATAGAATAATCCCAACCGCAACCAGGGGATGAACAAAGAGAAAGAGGGAAACCGCATAGATGAGCATGCTCAAACTAGAGCGGATAATGTCCATGAGAGGACTCAGATAACTCTCCTCAATGGTTTCCAAATCGTTGTCAAAAATGGACAGATAGGCAGAGACATTCTTCTCTGAAAATTTAGCTAAAGGCTGTGATAACAAGCTGTTTGCCAGGCCTTTTTTAGCCGTGACATAGAAGCCCTGAGACACCTTCCACTCATAAACCTGGGAAATGTACTGAAAGACTGAATTAGCAATGATGGTCAAGGCATAGGCCAACAAGAGCCAGACAAGCCCTGTCCAGCCCATCTGAAAAATATGGTCAAAAAGATACTTATTTAACTCGGGCAATACGACATTGGTCAAACTATATAAGATATGGAAAACCAACTGAATGGCAATAACAAACCTCAATTGATAGATGATTTTTTTCATAACTCCTCCTAGATAGGAACAATCTGACAAAAATTAATTGCTCTCCCCAATCCGTACCACCCCGTCATAACGGCTAAGTACATCATCGGACACGCGGTGGGAAATATGAATAAGCGTCTTATCAGCTAGTGAGATGAGATAATCTTCAATCACTGCATAAGTTTCCTGATCCAAGGCAGACAGACTTTCATCCAGCAACAAGATGTCCTTATCTTGCAACAAGGCACGAATCAAGAGCAGGCGTTGCTTTTGCCCGCCAGACAGTCCGCTATCATCACTAATTTCCTCGCTCAAAGAAGCATAACTTGGGAAACGACTGTCAAGGTTCATGGTCTTAACGAGAAACATCAGCCTATCTTCTGAAACAATCTGTCCCATAGTCAAGTTGTAAAGTACAGTATCATGGAAAAGGGCTCCCTCTTGTGGCAGATAGGCAATCTTGTCTTGAATGGCTTGGTAAGACAAGTCTGCAAGAGAGGTTTTATCAACGTAAATATCCCCTGCTTGCAGTTGGCTATTCTTGGTCAAAATAAGAGCCAAGGAAGATTTGCCAGAACCACTTTCCCCAAGAATCAGGTACTTCTTGCCACGCTCAAACGCTACGGTCAGGTCTTCAAAGACCTGCTTCTCACCGATAGCATAACTAGCCTTAACCAGTTGCATGCTCTGGAAAGCTGAAGCTAGTTCCTGTCCCTTCGTTTCTTGCCCCAAAGTAGATAGCTCAAACTCTCGCTTCAATTCCTTAACGGCATGCCTGTCCAAAAAAGCTGCCGCAATGCTGTTAATGGGATCCACCAACTGCTCTGAAATGGTCAGAATAGCTGTCAAGCCACCGATGGTCAAGGCGCCAGAGAAGACTTGAAAACCACCGATAAAGATAATCGAAAGAGTGGTCAGATAAAAGACGAAACCGACTAAGAGCCGCATGGTTACTGTCGTTCGATTGGCCTGATTGACCTTGTCATTGACTGCTTGATAGCGATCATTCAGCTCATCTAAAACCTGCTGTCTTTGGCGGCTATTTTTCACTTGCAAATAACCTAGAAAGACATCTGAAACCCTTGTATTATAGACCTGCTGACTGTCCGAAATCGCCTCCTGATTGAGCCTTCTCCGCTTTTTAAACAAATAGGGAATCACAACTGGCAAGAATGAAATCAGAATCAAGAAAATAGCGGTCAGACCATCCAAGCTAAGAAGGGCTAAACTGGCAATGCCAAAGGTACAAGCACCTTGAAAAATCGTAAAGAAAGCGTCGTAATAGTCTTCTTTCACCGTCTCCAAATCATTATTGAGCTGAGAAATATAGGCCCCTGCCCCCTGTTCAACAAACTCTCTAAAAGGCAAATCAAAAATTTTCCCAACAAAAGTCGCTTGTAATTGGAAACCTACTTGATTGAGATAGCTGACATTGGCAATCTGACGAATGTATTCAAAGACCAGCATGACAAGGACAGTTAACCCCATCAGCACAAAATAAGACACAAAAGCCTGTCTATCTCCAGCCGCAATAGCATCAATAATATAGCGATATTGGTACAGAAAGCCAACATTGAGCAGGGCTACTGCAAAAATACAAGATAAGGTTAGCCAAAAATCCCTCTTTTTCATTTCTCCTCCACCGTTGGATAGATTTCTAAGTAAACATTTTGTCACTTTCATCTACATTATAGAATACGAATTGGAGCTGTTTCCATACGTCCCCTATATGCAACTATTTCTCGTTCACTATTTTTTCAAGTATCGTTTCATACCAATCTGCTATATTTTGACTATCAACAGCTCGTAAAAGTTCGATACACTTTCTCATCTCTAAGATAGCATTAGCACTTCCTGTTTTTTGATAATCATAAAAAGCCTTACCAAATTTAAACAAAATCCGTTCAAAAATTTCTGTCTCATCGAAAAACAAACCTTCAATAGTTTTTTCAAGAAAGACTGCATCGGTAAGTTCCTCATGTTGAACGCTGACGAGATAGGCACTCAGTAAAATTTGAGAAACTGCCAATCGATGTTGTTTCATTTCACGATAAAACTGTGTACGGCCAATTAGTTCCCTGCAAAAAAGCATCATGGTCTGGTGTTCTAATTCATCCATGGTATTGGCAAATAGCAAGAGCTCATAATAACTCCAGTTGTCCACTCGAAATAAGTAATCCGTTAAAAAGGCTGTATCTTCTTTCGAAACAACTACTGTCTTATCTAAGTCGCTCAGTTTATACGCGATTAAAATAGCATTCAACCGATGAAACTCCCTACGAGAATCTCTTTCCGCTTTTGCTAATTGTTCAGACAAGATTTTCTTTATGGTTACAACATCTCTGATATAGATGGATTGTTTTAGTTGTTCCAAAATTCTAGTCAGCTCATCTTTTTTGAAATCCTGACTAGCATACACGAACTCGTCCACATCCACATTCATTTCTGCCAGCACACCAAATAATTTACTGACAGTGATGTCGGATTCTCCATTTTCAAACCGAGAAAGTTGAGAAGTAGAAATATGTCCCTTGGCGACCTCCGCCAGACTCTTCCCCTTTCCCTCTCGTATCAATTTTAATGTCCTACCAAAACGATTCATACTTCACCTCTACACTCACGATTAAAAAATCATTTGTAAACATAATTATTATACTACTCCTTCCCATATTTGTGTCCTTTTTCACATAAAGAAAAACCAAGCCAGCTATCTGACTTGGTCTATTTTTATTCTGTCGTTTCAGTCGCTACTTTGAAAAAATCTTTGTATTTCAAAAGGTAGCCTTTTCCTGTGGATAGGTCATATTGGACCAGTTTGAGTTCTTCTGCAACTTTCGCATCCCGCTCAGCCTGCCCTACACGGTCCTTATGAAGCACTTCTGTCAGGAGAGCATAGTAAGGACTGACCTTGTTATTGGTCGTCTCCAGCATCAGTGCATTCATGTCGCTAGAATTGACCAAATCATAATGGTAGTCTTCCGTTTCAAAATTACTCCACACGAAATAATCTGTCTTGTACTGCGCGCTTGGGTCCGTCACGAAAGCAGACTCTGGATACAAACCTGGTAGGTGGTCACCGTAAAAAACAACTGTCACTTTCTTATCCAAGGTCTTAAGCTGGTCTAGAAAATCCCTTGTTGCCTGATCCGTAAAGGATAGGAGGCGAACATAGCTGGTCAAGTTTTCATTTTCCTCAGCCGTGAAGCCCTCACCCGAAGCTGTTATACCTGCAGGCTCTAGAGAATTCCACTGAACATGGTTCTGCATGGTAATAGCCGACACAAAGCTGGTATCGGCAGAACGTACCTGCTCCAAAATCAACTCATAGGTCTTCTTGTCACTGACAAAATTCCCCTGATAGTCCTCAGCCGTCACAGCAAGAGGATACCTGGCACTATTGAGAGTGTAAAATTGCTCAATTCCCAGCTGCTTATAGATAGAATTTCGGTTGTAACTGGTATCGTAGTAAGGATGGATGGCGATACGATTATCTGCTGGATAGAGGTCACTGATACTTGGCAACTTCTTCATATTTGGCGCCACATCCAAATAGACTGAAGAAATGGATGAGCTGTAATTGTAGAAGGGCAGACCACTGTAGACCTGAAACTCGATATTAGCCGTACCACCACCATAGTGGTCACTCTTCATCAAGCCACTGGTAGTCTGGCTCATGATGTACTCAATATTTGGAAGGACATTTTGACTAAGGGTCACGCCTGGAATCCGACGCGGGTCAGCCAAACTCTCACTAAGAATGTAGATTACCGTCTGGTCAGTCAATTGACCTGTCCGTTCTGCATTGATTTCCTCAGCCAAGGCGGTGTATTTCTTCACAATGGCCTTCATGGTCTTCTCAGAGTAATTTTCAGGCATTTCCATACTAGTCTTGCTGAGTTGCTGCAACCAGAGGAATGAAAGAGTGCGATAGCGAGCCACAAAAGCATATCCCTTCCAGTCCACGTTACGCCAGTTATTAACCTGAGAAAGAATAGGAATCCAACCAACAATCTTATGATCTTTTTCATTGCGAATCGCCCAGCTCATTCCCAAAATTAGGGATACGATGACTGAAATTCCTGCCAGTCGTTTCCAGACAGTAGCGACAATCTGCCCTCGAAAATACTTCTTGTGAATACGTCGGTAGATAAACACAAGGAGGACTATAAAGACGAGCGATACCAAAATAACACGTAGACTGATGAAGCTGAGAATCATCCCCATATTGCCAATCCATTTGAAGTCATTGGGCGTCATTGGCTCCGAACGGTAGCGGAATTTGAGAAAATTGGCCGTAACCAAAATGACGTTTAGACTAGCAATCACGGCAACAGATAAGATTTGACGGTTGATAACTAGGCTAATGATGACATTGAGGAAAAAGAGGCAGGCAATCTGGAAGACAATAGCCCCTGGAAAGAGGTGGCGTGTGAAATAAGAACCCGTTCCCCCAGCCATAGAAGCCTGATAACCAATATGCGACAAGATAGCCAGTGCCAAACTGATAAAGAGCATGCTGTGGACATTGGTCCGATTTGCCTTAAACTCTACAAATGCCTTATGAAGATAGCGAAGAAAAATGTAGGTCCCTATAAAATGAATAGGTGCAAACAAGGGTGTCTGGCTGAAAAACTCTATGTAAGAACCTTTCTCAACCAAACTCTCATAATGGCTATCTTTCCAGTAAGATATGGCTAGTGGACTGAGAGAAAGTAAACTGGTCAAGAGCAAATAGCCATCTGGTACCAAGTGATTGGCTGACCACTGGCTTAATTTTTCTCGAATTCCCGTCTTCTTTCGCCATAAAAATGCCAACAGGATTGGAAGAAGCAACATCAAAAGCAGTTCAAACTGAAAGAGATTATTACGGAAAATATTCCAGGGTTGATACTTCTTGGCATTGAGCCGATAAACCAGGTTGACAAGATATAGAAAACCTAGAAAATAGCTGACATACTTGGCAAAGGTTTTGGTCTTTATAAATTTCTCATATTTATCAAGCAAGACCAATACATAAAATGTAAAAATAAGATAGGCAATCAAGGGCAGGGGAATAAACCAGAGTGGAAAAGATACATCACTCAGTAAAAGGGCTCGCCCCATAGCCAGCAAGACGGTCATTACCATGACCAGGATAAATTGCTTGGTTGCCTTGAGTTTGATTTGTTTCATAGCATTTCTCTCTTAGGAAATATTTGATTTTCGGTAGATAAAGGTATAATAAATTGACCAAAGTATCCAGCCAGTCAAACTGATAAAGATAACTGGCAATAACCACCATTGTTGCTTATAGGAGAGGATAAGGGTGTTCTTCCCTTTTTGGCTGGTAACCGTTGGCACACCAATAGTGGAAAGATAATAATCCATCTTCCCTAACCTCTTTCCATTCAATGTCAATTCACCATCTCGGTAAATAACAATCGGTATTTGGATTTCCTCTGATTGATTTGCTGACCAACTTATTTTTAAGCTATCCCCAAAAACTTGCTTATTAAATTGCTGGTTAGGTAAAATAATCTGGTCATGGTAACGATCATAACGAGATTTAGCCTCATTTACCGCACGAACATTCTCTTCTTTTTCAGATAACACCGGCACATAGTCGGGAGTTGATTTCTGAGCCAGTTGAACAAACTCACCTAAATTTTTTGAATGCAAGGATGCACGTAATTCTTCCGTTGTTCCGTATAGAGTAGTATGAAGCATATCTTGTAAGAATTCTGCTTTGTTGTACTGGTCATTGACTGCTTGATTATATTGATCCCAAGTAAAACCAACACCAATTATAGTAGATAAGATTGTCAACCCCAAAAACAACTTTTTACGTACTTCGTAATCTGTTAATTGAAGACCAACAATCGTCAGAAGTAAAGCATTAGCATACAAAAAGAATCTAAAGGGAAATTGGATTAAATCCACTAATCCAATACCTTTACCAGCAAATAGTTGCCACGGAAAAAGATTTGTTGAAAAAATAAAAAATACCAGAAAAGTTAATGTCAGACCCCTCAATATCACCGATTGCTTCTTCCATTTTTTCAGCATAAAATAAAGAGAGGTTGCAAAAATGATTGGTAGAGAGTATGGAAAGTATAAGAAATAAGCCTTAGACCAGGTAACTGTTGACTGAATAAACTTTTTGTTTATAAATGGTGCTGCTAATTCATTTGTTGCATTTACATATAATAAGGGTAACCAGATATTTACAGTTAAAATCAGAAAAACTCCAACCGAAAACAGTATATCTTTCATTACGTTCCATTTGTCTTGCGATTTTAACCAACCAATTGAAAAAAGAATTGCATAGGCTAAGATGAGAAACAGAGCCGACAGCATGTGTATCTGCAACATTAACCCTACAGCTCCTGCCATCAGAAAAATAGGAACTTTACCAGTTTTTAGGAATCGAACTGCTGGAATCAAGCAAAGCGGAAATAAGGCCACTCCCCAACTTGAAAATCCTTGAGCTACCCACCAGTATTGAACAGAGTAGGTAGTCACGAAAAACATGGATAACCCAACAGATAGAGAATAGCGTACTTTCACTTCTCGCATTAGAAAATAAAGCGAAGTGGCACTCAAAACTCCTAAAAGAAGATTAGACAGTAGTTGATATCGATACCAAGTTCCGGCCAACAACAGCAAGGCTCCTTGCAAATAGGCTAGATATGGACCATATAGAGCATTGACAATCCTTCCAGATTGCTGATAGCCATGCAAGCTCATTATATAAGAAAAATCTCCTGACTTAATTTGCATAGCTGTATCATAAAAACGATTATAATGAAAAACAATATCGTCTCCTGTCACCACTGCTTTTGTCAAAATCTGTGGCAATAGAAGGGCGAGCGAAAAAAGAAAAAATACAGTTACTGCAACAATATCTGGATGCTTTTTCAGTAATTTTTTTAACATAAGATACCTTCATAAAAAAAGAGGGAACCCCTCTCTTGTTTTTGTAAGAACCTGTACTCAGAAGTGAAGTGATTATAAATAAGAGATAGTTTTTCGCTAATCAAGGCAGTTTTATTGAGAGAATACTGACTGTACTTTGAAAAACTAACGATGAGTAGCTTAAAAACTATCCTTAAGTAGAAGTGCCAAACTGTGAATACGGGTTCTTACTATTCTGCTCATTTGCAGACAATAATTCCTTAAAATTTATCAACTCCCAGTATAACAAGCTTTCCCCCCACTGTCAACGAACAAGATAGATTGAAAATGGTTTTAGGTAAAATAAAGATTGATTGCAGATTCCTCTACAATCAATAGTTGCTTATAAACCAACTTCCTGGAGGCTGTCAGACAAACGCGCGAAGTCAGCCATAGAAAGGGCTTCCCCACGTACACTGGCTTCCAGCTCTGCCATGCCAAGTGCCTGTGTCAGCTTGTCCTTGACCTCTTCGGACTTGCCGAAATGGTTGGTCAGATTGTTCCACAGGGTCTTGCGGCGGTGCACAAAGCTGGCCTTGGACACCCGGAAGAAGAAATCTTCGTCCTTGACGCTTACCAGGGGTTGCTCGCGGCGAACCATTTTGAGAATGGCGGAGTCCACATTTGGTGCAGGCACAAAGACGGTCCGAGGCACGATGAAGGCCACTTTGGCAGTCATGTAGTACTGGACCGCAATGGACAGGCTACCGTAAGCTTTGGTGTTTGGCTCGGCAGAAATGCGGTCGGCCACCTCTCGCTGCATCATGACCACGAACTCGCTGAAGGGAATCTTGCTCTCAATCAGGTGCATGAGGATAGGAGTTGTGATGTAGTAAGGCAGGTTGGCCACGACCTTGATGGGCAGGTCAGGATTCTTGAAATTCTGAATCTGGGTCTGCAGGTCGCTCTTCAAGATGTCTTGGTTGACCACAGTCACATTGTCAAAGCGGCCCAAGGTGTCCGTCAAAATCGGAATCAGGCGGTCGTCAATCTCAAAGGCCATGACCTCAGCAGCATTCTCCGCTAAAAACTCGGTCAAGGCCCCGATGCCAGGTCCAATCTCGATGACATTGACATTCTGGTCAATCTCTGCCGTGTCCACAATCTTCTGTAAAATATTGGTATCGGTCAAAAAGTTCTGACCAAAGGATTTCTTAAAGGTAAACCCGTGGCGTTCAAGGACGGCACGAGTAACGTTTTTGTCTGCGATTCTCATGTGTGTTCTTTCTTGTTTTTTATTTCGCCATCTCACTTAATCGTGAAATAACACTTAGTTTTCTCATAGTGGCTGTGAGCCCCAATTGTTTTTCTAAATAATTGGTATTTAGCTTCTTCTTTCGAGCATCTCTCGGAAGATACATGTATAGACATTGACTTCCCAAACGTAACTCCTCATCACCAAAGTCTTGGTGCAATAATTTGTTTAATTTTTCACCAGTTATCTCATCATTGGTAAAGACCAAATGGACACGAGAAGGATCATAACCCTCACCAAAAGGATTTTCAGCAACTGCTTGTGTTAAGTCTGACTGATTTTTAATGATAACAACCAAATCTGCACCAATGTTTTCTTTAATGGTTTGATGGATAAGCTGGCTGAGTTTTTCATCTGACAAATCTGGTTCACAAACAACATTTCCACTTTGAATATAGGTTTGAACAGAAGTTAAACCAGCTTCCGTCAAAATTTCCGCCAGATAGGACATCTTGGGAATTTTATTCTTGCCAACAGGGGTAACACCACGCAAAAGAGCAACTTTTTTCATTTGTTAATCCCCCTCACCCATAGTGGTCCTTTAGCGACAGGATGCACAACCAATCAGCCTCCACCATATAAATCAACCGATTCTCCGCATCAATCCTTCTTGACCAGGCACCTTGATAATCATACTTCAAAGGTTCTGGTTTGGCAATGCCTTCAAACGGGTGTCGTTGCATATCCTTGATAATTTTATTGATTCTCTTCAGTGTTTTCTTATCCTGACCTTGCCAATAAAGATAGTCTTCCCAAGCATCCTCTGTAAAATGGATTCCCATGCTAGTCGGCCTCTATCAGGTTTCGTTCTTGGGTTTTCCCTGCTTTGACTTGAGCCATACCACGCAAGACTTTCTGAGATAGGTAGGCGTTCCGAGCAACAGTGAGGGTTTCTTGTAAACTATCCCACTCGCTCTTTGAGAGTACAACAATATCTTCCTCTGGATTTTTATTAACCACGACCAAAGGCTCAAACTCATCATTGACCTTTTTCATATAGTCCTTTAAATGATTTCGAAAATGGGAATACATAATGGCTTCCATAAGCTACACCTCTTATCAATTCTAGCCTCACTATAGCATAGAAAAAAAGAGCTGTCAAACTTATTGTACAACTCTTTAGCGATTCTTATGTGTGTTTCTCGTTTTTTGCCTTTTATTTTAAAAAAGCGGAACAAAATGCTTGTTGTTTTCCGAATTAATCTAGTGTAGGGAAGTTCCGAAGGCGGGACGGAAATCTGATTCAGGAGGTGAGGCCATGGCACAACTCCTTAGAAAGGTGACCGTCGATGTCAGTTTACGAAGCAATTGAGCTAATGATAAACTTCGGCATTCTTTTACTGGCTATTTTAACATTTCAACGAAAAAAATAAACAGTAAAACCGCACTTCCAACTTTGACAGGTCTATAAGTAGCGGTTTTTCTGTTATCTACAAATCCGTCCCGTCTTTAAAACGGTCCTACGGGTCATCAGGCGAAAACTTGAGGACCTTTCTATCTATATTCTAGGATTTTTAAGTAAAATTGTCAAGTCTATCGGCAGTTTGCTTCTACATCCTACTTGTTATCAATCTTCCACTCGCCACCTTCAAACCAGTAAAAGTTCTCTGTCAGCTGTGGCTGTTCAAAGATTTCCAGCATAGATTCAAAACCGTCTGCCAACGGAACATTCTTCAAATCCTCAAAGTCAATCCAGAAGACCTTCCCCTCATCTGAAGATTGGAGAACTCCTGAAAACTGGCTAGTTTTGTAGCAAAATACTAGATAACGATAGTGGTCTGTAGGGTCCGTCCAGTTTTGAATACCACAGAGTTCGAGATTGGACACCGTCAAGCCCGTTTCTTCCTTGATTTCACGAATGACAGAGGAAACAATACTCTCGCCACGTTCAACATGGCCACCAGGAAATGTAATTCCAGGCCATTTCTTTGACTTCCTATCCTGGACCAATACCTGCTGACCGTCTGTAATCATACACATATTGGTTAGGATGACTTGCTCTCGTCTAGACATTGCCCTATCTCCCCAAATCATCAAAATAATAGAGATTCAAAAATTCTTCCTCAGTAACTAGACGTTCAAAATTGTAAAACCAGCGATAGACTTCCACGGCTGGGCCATCAAACTCTACCATGTCGTCCATTTCTTGCACACCGACAATATGAAACAAACGGCTCTGCTTCCAAATACCATCCGCATTGACATAGCCATCTTCAACTAGACCACGCAAATAGTCTGCTAGTTTGTTCTTATCAACCTGCTCATCCTCCCAAACAAGGACATTAGCCGGCAGCAAGTAGGTCACTTCTTCATAAGATGAATAATTTTCATAAGAAGGTTCAAACTCGTTTTTAACCAAGCACTTAACAGCGTAGACCCTATCCATGATAGCTCTCCATAGCCTCCTCAACTTCCGCCAGACCAATCCCAAACAGCTCCAAGCGTTTAAGCAGTTGCTTGCCGTTGCAATAGCCGATGCGGAGCTTTTCTCCCAGATACTCCCTCCGCTTGCGACTGTCTCCGCCCATAAGCAAGCCTAGGCGCATTAGGTCTGACTTGGTGATGTCAAAGTTATGTTCATCATCATAGTAACCACGCACGCCTGCGAGGGCTTTTTCCAAGTCCTCAAAGCTGGCGTGCTCAATGCCCAAGGACCGCCCTTTTGTTTTGGACTGGGGCCTGGCCTCGTCCCGCTGTAAAAAGGCGTGTTTGACCGTGGGAATGGCCTGCATAATCATCTTCCGAATCCGCTCCCCATTGTAGTCTGGGTCAGTAAAGACAATGACGCCACGCAGGTTATGGAGTTTCTCGATGCGTTCCAAGTCATCGTCTGATATGGCAGAGCCTCTGGTTTCGTAGGTATCCACCTCGTAAAATCGTCTTAGGTTTGCGGTATCGTCCTTGCCTTCAACAACGAGGACTTCTTGTATCTTAATTTTCTGTGTCAATTCTGAACAAGCTCCTTGCATTCTCGTAGGTCGCTTTCGCCACTTCTTCGACCGACTGGTTGCGAAGCTGGGCCAGCATATCCACCACATATCTGGTGTAGCCGGTGCGATTTTCCCGACCACGCTTAGGAACTGGGGCCAGGTAGGGCGCATCCGTCTCGACTAGGATTTTTTCTAGGGGCAATGCTTGCGCCGCTTCCTGAAGTTCGACAGCTTTTTTGAAAGTCACCACTCCCGAGAAGGAAATGTGCATGCCTAGGTCCATGAAGGCCTGAGCCTCCTCCAGCATGCCAGAGAAGGAATGCATGATGCCTCCGCGTGGACCGACGCCGACTTCCTTGATGATCTGGTAAGTATCTTCCAAAGCATCGCGAGTATGAACCACAAAGGGCAAATCCAACTGCTTGGCCAACTCCATCTGTCGCTTGAAAACACGAGCCTGGGTTTCCTTATCAGCCGTCATCCAGTAGTAGTCCAGCCCAATCTCCCCCAGGGCAATGACCTTGGGATGTTTGAGTACCTCAAGCAAGTAGCTCTCTACTTCTTCGTCATAGGTGCCAGCCTCTGTCGGATGCCAGCCCAAGGTCAGATAAATTTCAGGGTGCTGGTCAGCAAGCTCCATAGCCTTGTCAATGGTTGCTCGGTCAAAACCGACTACATTGTGGAGGGTGACCCCCATTTCCTTGGCAAAGTCTAATTCTTCTTGGACCCGACCGTCAAACTGCTCTACGTTGAGGTGGGTGTGGGTGTCAAAAATTTGTATCATCGTTCCATCACTTTCTTTCCTACTATTGTAACATATTTCAGAAGATTCTTATGAGAAGAAAAAAACCAGCAGACTCGAGTTTCTGCTGGCTTCTCTTTTCATCTTCTTATGCTACTGTAAGAACTTTACGTCCCTTACGGCGACGAGCAGCTAACACGCGACGGCCGTTTTTAGTTGCCATACGGCTACGGAAACCGTGTTTACGCGCGCGACGGATTTTACTTGGTTGAAAAGTACGTTTCACGATGAATACCTCCTCTTAGATTCTTGTATTCGTTTAGCCGGCTAGTTTTGATCAGTTACTAAACATACCAAACTATTTTATATAAATTCTGTTCGTTTGTCAAGCTATTCCGCCATACTTTTAGGAAAGAATCAGAAAATCATTGAAAATGAAAGTTCTATAATGAAGTTAGCCACCTTACCTTAGTCAAGAATTAGATGTTTCACTATGTTTGAGTAAGTTGATGATTTCATTTGATAACAGGCTTGAAGCTGTTAGGCTAGGTGGCCAAGGCTA
>NZ_JAOTGC010000019.1:0-32769 GCF_044427445.1 Streptococcus sp. 2020WUSS084
CGCTTTATCAATTTTAATGTTTGTAAATGGCTAACCTCATACGTTGCTATTAAAACATCAAAGTTAAAACAGGCTTATAAAATTTGTTTTTCAGACGCTGTTTATGCCTGTCGAAAATTTCTTAGAGAAGAACTCACTTCCTTCCAATTGGAAACTTACATTGCCAAACATTTATCCATCGTCCGACCCAATCGAACCTTCCAAAGAAAGATAAAAAGCAAGGCACCTGTAAGCTTCACTTATAGAGTAACATAATAGTTGAAAAATTGGGTTAAAAAACCTCCTTTTTGTGCGCCCTAAATACAAAAACTATTCCCGTTTTGTCATGAACTGCTCAGACGAGAATAGTTTCTTTAGCTACTTAAATGCTTAACTTAATGACATTGGGCAAAAAGCCCAGCGGCTACTACTCAGAGTTAGTGTCAACATCTCAGCGCAGGGGTTGATTGGCAGATTTGTTCGTGTATTACACTCCAAATCTGACCTAATCAACTGTGCGGGGGTGAGAAGACGAACTCTTTTTAGACCAGTCGAGTTCTTTCTCACTCCCTTTCAACTTATTCAAAAAAATCTTGAATAGCTCCTTCTATTTCTTTCGCATCCACACTTAGCATTGAATAATCTTTCTCAAAGAAGGATAGAATTTGCCGTCCATAGCGTTTGGTGTGAACACGCGGGTCCAAAACCAAGACTAGTGAATCTTGTTTATCATGACGATTGGTACGCCCGATGGCTTGTTTGAGTTTAATCATCATCATAGGCAGGCTGTAATCGTAAAATGGATTTTTCCCTTCTTCACGTAGATGGTGATTGATTTTCTGGACAAAACGGTCTTTGGGATTGTCGAATGGGAGCCTTGTAATGACCTGAATCAATTGGTCCTGGCTGGCAAAGTCAACTCCCTCCCAGAATACGCCTGTGCCGAGTAAAATTTGGCATTCCCCTCGTTCAAATTTGCGTTTGAGAGTCATTTCCTGTCCATGCTTGTGCTGGGCTAGGTGGGGAATGTTATTGTCTTCTAACAAATCCGACACCAGCAAGAGCAGAGAAATCGATGTGAACAAGACCAAAATCGGTCGTCCCAGCTCTGCTATTTCTCCTAAAGTAGTAGCCAAATAAGCTGCATGCTCCTCCTTGGTCCAAGCCAGGATGTCGGGGAGATGAGTCGGAAAAAGCAACTGCTGGTTGGTCACAGTTTGAGTCGGTATCAAATCCAAGGTGACCTGCTCAAAGCCCAGCAGATCCGCCAGACTGACCTTTTTGCTGATGGTCAAGGTGGCGCTGATGCAGAAAATCTTGGTATCAGGCAGGTAGCTGGTCGCATTTAGGAGGCTGTCCTTGGAACCCCGCAAATAGGCAAGCCGCTTTTCTTCTAAATTTTTCTCCTCCAACCAAAAAGTATCATAATAGTCTATGAGCTGATGCAGGTCGGTCAAATCAACATCTCCAAGCTCCACCAGGTTCTGACCAAGTTGATGAAGTTCAGCCTTTTGAACCTCTCGTTGACCATGCTGGCGAAAACGACTCAAAAAATGGTTGAGTTCAAACTGGCAAGACTCATACAAGCGTTGGTCCAAAATAGTCGTCGCTCTGTCCTTTTTACTTTGCAATACTTGTAACATACTTGTCAAATCCTGCGAAGCCGTCGCTAGATTTTCAGCAGCCAAGAGAAACTTTTGAGCTTCATCAATCACCACCAGACGCTTATCCATGAGAGGGTCTTGATCCTTAAGATGGTTGAGAAAATAAGCGTGGTTGGTAATGAGCAATCTACTAGAGAGAGCTTGTTGGTTCAAACGTTGCCAAAAATCCAAGCCCCAAAAAAGACTTTCAGTCTCCAATTTCCCATCGTGGGCAATCTCATCAAAGTAGGCTTGATAGCGTTGTTTCTGCTTAAGCTCATCCAAATCACCTGTTGTGGTTTCGCATAACCAGACAAGCACCTGCATTTTGAATTGATTGACCAGGCGATTATCATCCTGCCTCTGCAGGGTTCTCCAGTAGCTGTCTAACTTGATAAAATGCTTGGGCGATTTTAGAGAGACTATGGGAATACGAAATATCTCTTTAAGCTTGCTCCCTTCCTTTTCCATAATCTGCTCTTGAAGGAACTTGGTCGGTACGGTGACCAATAAAGGCTGGTCTGACTTAGCAAGTAAAGGCAAGAGATAACCGTAAGTCTTCCCCAAGCCTGCCTGTGCCTGTATAAAATGCACTTTTTCTTCGTCAGCCAAGCGTTTTTCTACTACTTGAGCAAATGCAGTTTGTTTTTTGCGTTCATGCAAGCCGAGAAGGGCAATATTGGTCGAAAAATCTTCAGATAATCGGTAGACCGACTTGATTTCTTCTGGCTTTTTCAAGACCAAGCCATGAATAGATTCTAAATCGTATGATAGGTTTTCTGACAGAACAGGCACCATTTCATCAATGACCAGACGGGATTCAAAGAGCAGATTGTCCGCCAAATCAAGAATCTTTTCAACAATAGACCTGGGTAAGCTCTTTATTTTCTCTTGAATTTTGATGAGCAAGCGCGCCGTAGCCATGGCATCTGATATGGCCGTGTGCGCCTGGTCCAAACCAAGTTCCAAATGCTCTGCAAGATTTCCCAAGCTGTATTTTTCAAAAGTCGGGAAAAATAGCTGTGATAATTCCACCGTATCTACACGTGGCGTCAACAGTTCATAGCCTTCAAAAAAGAGTGCTTCTGCCAAGAGATTGGCATCAAACTTGACATTATGGGCGACGAATATAGCATCTCCAATCATGTCATAAATGGTACTTGCTACCTGACCAAAATCTGGAGCCTGACTTAGCTGTTGGTCTGTGATACCTGTCAGATTCTTGATATGGTCATCCAGTAGCTCATAGGGATTGATGTCCGTTGCGTAACTGTCAATGATTTCTCCATTTTCAACGAGAACAATCCCGATTTGAATGATTTTTGCATCGGTACCTGTACCAGTTGCTTCCAAATCTACAACGGCATACCGATTGCTTGTTCTTGTGTCTTTCATACTGTTCATTATAGCATATTCCCTCTCATGGAAAAAGCTCCAAACAAATTCCATGAAGAAGACGTGTTTTTTTGTTAGACTAGTAACATCAGTAACTGTTAGAAGAAGGAAAAAGAATGATTATTCACAAATCTGTCAATCCTGTCGCTTTTCAAAATACCTACTACCTTGAAAATGATACCCATCTGATTATCATTGACCCTGGGAGTGACTGGACAAAAATTCAAACAACTATCGAAAAAATCGGAAAACCAATTGCGGCTATTCTCCTGACTCACACTCACTATGACCATATTATGAGTTTGGACATCCTGCGTGAGACCTACAATTTCCCGCCTGTCTATGTGGCTGAAAGTGAAGCCAGCTGGCTCTACACACCAGAGATGAATCTATCAGGTCTACCTCGTCATGATGATATGGAAAATGTAGTCTGCCGACCTGCTGAAAAAATCTTCCAATACCAAGAAGACTACCAGTTTGGCGGTTTTCATTTCAAGGTAGTTCCAACACCAGGTCACTCTATTGGTGGTGTTTCCTTTATCTTCCCAGAGGATGAATGTGTCATCACTGGAGACGCACTTTTCCGTGAAACTGTGGGACGCACAGACCTGCCAACCAGCAACTTTGATGACCTGATTACTGGCATCAGAGAACATATCTTTACCCTGCCAAATCACTATACTGTCCATCCAGGTCATGGTCAAAATACCAGCGTTGGACATGAGAAAAATTTCAATCCATTTTTTAGAATGTAAAATAAGTACTGCCCAGTTCTGATTGAACTAGGCAGTTTTTTTACCCGTGCTACTAGTTAAAGTCAAAATAGCTTAGATTGTAGATAAGTAGGATTTGTTCAATCCGTAGCTGTAATCCGAGCAGTCCTCTGGCAAAGGTTTGTTCTATATCAAACAAAGCGTATGATTCAGAAAACGAGTTTCAATGGTTCGCCTCATGGCTAATAATCTCCATTTGTTATACTAATTAACTCCTTCCATGTTCTATCCTTCTGTTCCAAGTTGTCTTTAAACTCCTGACTAAATCTGCTAAAATCACAGATTACTGATAGCCTTCCAACAAGCAATTCACTACATAATCAGAAACTGGTGTAATAACATAGTTCAAAATATAGCCAGATAGAGTAACTTTAAAAACCATGGAACCACAAGTTTTTCAATACATGCAACCAATATCTACCCCCTTCAAAAACTCTTACTTTATAGTTCCGAATAGGATAGAAAAGCTATCCTTGATGACAATAGTATCAGGTGAACATTGCTTACTCATTGCTTGATTCTCAACGAGTAGTAATTGGGGTTTTTTCTGGTTAATAGCAACAGAGATTTGGTCATTTTTTTAATAAGTGAATTTCAGCGACAACCATTTTCCCGCATCCTTTACACTTGAACCGACGCTTTCTAAGATGGATAAGGAGAGAGGATTATCAGCTGCTTCTAAGCAAAGGATTTTAGATGCTCTTTGGAAGTTGTATTTCACTATTTGTCCCTTTCAGGCAAGACATTTTGGAGACACACAATCTAAGTGAGTTTCCACATCATATTCAGTCATGATAGCGATATTTTTGTCTTCTATTCCAAGAAAATTTGTGATAAGATCTTCGCTTTTCTATTTCTAGGCTCAGGAATCAAGAGTCACTCCCCTAACTCTTGATTTATTCTATATGACCTCTTTCTAATGTAAGTTTTGTCGCTTTTCATTATAGGTCATATGGCTTTTACATTTAAAAGGCTCCATAGTGGTTTTACCCGCTACAGAAATTATAGGACCATTTTTTGCCCATCCTCGGTTCATTTGTCACATACTTTATGGATTGTGATGGACTAAAAGTCATATAATAAAAAGTTCCTAGGGAGTGGGAAAGACATCCATGATGGCTCAGCCCTCACCCACAGAATAATGAAAACGAACATAAAGCCCTCACTAGGTGTATAATCTTAGTGAGGGCTTTGTGGTTAACGAGTTAATGATGTTAGTCATCGCGGGAAAAACTAACTCACTCTACTGACGAGCACCCCAAAATATGCGATAGGCATGAGTATAAAAATACGACTAAAATTCGGTAGATAAGCTCTCTAATTTTTAGAAGGAGGGAATTATCATGGAGGTTCTCTATCAATCTTGTGCAGGTATTGATGTCCATCAAGCCAATATTGTCGTCTGTATCCTACATGGACCACTCACCTCAACTCGTCCAAAGCGTGAGATGGCTACATTTGATACAACGACTAAAGGCCTACGTGCTTGCCACGATTTTCTCAGTCAATTTCATGTGGAAGCTGTTGGTATGGAAAGCACCGGTGTCTATTGGCGACCTGTCTGGCATGCTCTCTGTGATGACTTCGAGCTGATACTCGCTCAACCAGCTCATATGAAGGCTATTCCAGGTCAGAAAACCGACAAGAAGGACGCTCACTGGATTGCCAAATTAACACGGATTGGTCTGCTTCCTCGGAGTTTCGTTCCCGATGAAACCATTCAAGAATTGAAGGAGTTGACCAGACAACGAAAACATTATGTGGAAAGTCGCAATCGAGAAACAAACCGTATCCATAAAATTCTTCAGTCAGGTGGTATCAAGCTAACAACCTATATCGAAGATATAATGGAGCTATCTGGTCGCAATCTCCTTCAGCTACTGGTTGATGGGACGCCTATCACACCTCGCATTGTCCATCAATCAGTTTACACCAGCTTGAAGAAGAAAGTGCCGCAGCTTCTGGAAGCCTTGGATGGCTATTTCTCTGACCATCATCGCTTTATGTTAAAGCAGTCCTTAGAGATTTATGATTTTTATCAGAAGCATATTGAGTTGTTGGAAGAGCGAATTACTGTCTATCTATCACAATATGAAAACCATGTAGAAATATTGGATTCCATCCCAGGCATTGATGTCATTACAGCTTCTGTTATCATTTCTGAGGTTGGAGTTGACATGAGTCAGTTTCCGACATCTGGACATTTAGCTTCTTGGGCTGGACTCTGTCCAGGTAATAATGAGAGTGCTGGTAAAAAATGAAGTACCAAGATTCGACATGGTAATTCTTATTTGAAGAAATGTCTATGCTAAGCCTCTTTTGCGGCTAGGAATCAAAAAGGAAGTCCCCTAGCAGACCGATTTTATCAGATTCAAAGTCGGCGTGGTTCACAAAAAGCAACAATTGCCCTTGCACATCAATTATTAAAAATAGCTTATATCCTCTTGAAAGAGCAGATAACGTATCCTGAATTTTTAGCACAAAAAAGACTACTAGGGACGAGCTAGTAGCCTAATATAAAAATTGTTTCACTTTGATTCTATCATAGGGAGGGAGTTTCTGCATTCTTTTGAGTTTTCGTATAAGAACTCGACCAGACGAAAAAGAGTTTATCAACAATTTTTCGTTTTAAGTTGTTGAGCTGAAACAGTCTATCCCCAGACTGTTTCACTCCCACCCCCGTATAGCTCCAACAGTCAGAGTAGTGACTGTTGGAGGTTGGAGATGAAGTGAACTCTGTTCGCATCAGTCGTATAGGTCAGATTTGGAGTGTAAAACACGAACTGCTGTGATTTGCTTTGCAAATCCTATCTCCAACCTTAAACAGTCCCCCGGACTGTGTAAGCCAATCAACCACTGCGCTGAGATGTTGACACGAACTCCGAGAAGTGGCGCTGAGCTTTTTGCTCAGCCTCGTAGAATCTTAAGTTAATGATATTGGTGTACACCCCCACCGTTTTCACGAGTTCTTTTCATTATTCTGTGGATGAGGGCGTAACCATCATGGATGTCTTGTTCAGTCACTTTTTCTTACATTATTATTTTTTTACTGCATCGGTTGCAACATCCTCACCAAACCATTTTTGGGAGATTTCTTGGAATTTACCTTCTTTATATAATTCAGCAAACGCCTTATTAATGTTTTCTACGAGTGTCGTATCTGATTTACGAGCACCGACTGCGAAGGCTTCATTTTCAAAACCTGCATCAATGATGTTGTAATCTGCGATAATTCCCTCTTGTTGTAAGTAATAATTTGCATACACACGGTCAATCAAAAGGCCATCAATACGATCGTTTTTCAAGTCAATCAAGGCTTCATTGAAGGTCGCATACTGACTTGCATCGTTATTTTGAACAATATCTTTCAAAATAGCTGGTTGTGATTCAAATACTGAATAGCCAGATGAACCTGCTTGCGCACCTAAAATCTTATCCTTCATATCAGATACTTGGCTAATATTGGAAGATTTTTTAGTTACAAGAACTTGTTGGTTATCCATGTAGGGATTTGTGAAAAGAACTTTTTCCTTACGCTCATCTGTAATAGAATAACCATTCCAAATTAAATCAATATTCCCGTTATTCAATTCAGTTTCTTTCAAGTCCCAGTCAATTGGTTGCCATTTTACAGTAATTCCATATTTTTCAAAGACTGCATTAGCCAAGTCAATATCGAAACCTGTGTAAGAACCATCTGTCTGTTCAAATCCCATTGGAACAAAGGTCTTATCAAAGCCAATCGTAACGGATTTTTCAGACTCGTAGGCTGTCCAATTATCAGACTTAGTAGCCGAATCATTGGAGCCACAAGCAGCAAGAGTCAAAGAAGTTACAAGAGCAAGAGCTCCAAGCATCATTTTTTTAATATTCATCATCATATTTGTTCCTTTTCTTAGTGTTTCGGTTCAATTTTGATGATTTCATCTGCGATATTCTCAGCAAACTGCATATCATGGGTGACCACAATTTGCGTGATTCCAGTAGCCCTATTTTCAAGAATCAGTTTCTCAACTTCTTTTCTTAATTCAGGGTCTAGGGCCGAAGTTGGTTCATCATAGCCGATAATCTCAGGATCAATCATCATCGCACGCGCCAAAGCCACACGTTGTTTCTGTCCGCCCGATAATGAAAATGGGTAGGCAGTTGCGTGGTTAGCAAGTCCAAGAGTATCCAAGAGTTTAAGGGCCTTGTCTTCCGCCTCTGAACGCGACATATTTTGCGTTTTCATAGGAGAGAGAACCAAGTTTTCCAATACGGATAGGTGCGGGAAAAGCTGGAAGTCCTGGAAGACAAAGCCCAGCAAATGTCGTTTTCCCAACTCCTCTAATGGCAGTTCTTGACCATTATACATCAAAGTTCCTGAATCAATAGTCTCTAAACCAGCCAACATCCGTAAAAGAGTTGTCTTGCCACCGCCAGATTGACCAACAATGGCAACAATTTTCCCTTCTGGAATGACCAAATCATAGTTGGAGAAAATCTGTTTATCTTCAAAGCGTTTTGACAAATTGCGTAACTCTAACATGACTTCCTCCTATCTATAATAATCAAATTTCTTTTCTACTTGTTTAGAAATCAGTGTTACCGCACCGATCATCAATAGGTAGATTGCACCTGCGATAAACATAGGTGCCAAGCTGGCATCACGATTGGCCGCAGTACGACTAGCCAACAACAAATCGCTAACCCCAAGTGCATAGACCAAAGAAGTATCCTTTACCAAAGTCATGACTTCATTGAAAACACTTGGCAGAACAATTTTCACAACCTGCGGTAAGACAATGTAGCGAATGGTCTGAACAGGGGTAAATTTCAATACCTTAGCAGCTTCATACTGACCTTTTGGAATAGCTTCAATACCACCACGGAAAATTTCAGAGAAATAGGCCGCATAGTTGAGCGTAAAGGCCAGAATCACAGCAGGCATTCGGTCAAATGTAATACCCACACTTGGTAAAACGTAATAAACAAAAATTAATTGTAAAAGCAAGGGGGTTCCTCGCATAATTAATACATAGAAATGCAATAACCATTGTAAGGGTTTAAATTTAATCTGCATTAAAAAAGCGAAAACAGCTCCTAATGGCAAGGATAATATCAATACTAGAAAAAATACTTGCAAGGAGACTGCTGCACCATTTAGTAGACTGGGCAGAACTTCCAAAACATAATCCATAGAGCTCTCCTAAAAGAATGATTAGGCTCTAGTATATCAAAAAATATCCTTAATTTCAAAGAATTTTTCAGAATTTTTAATAAATTTAACAAAATTTTGTATATTTTTTCAATAGTGCAAAAAGAAGGCTGGAAATCCATGCCTTCCTTCTTCTTATTCAACAGTAACAGACTTAGCCAAGTTACGTGGTTTATCAACATCCAAACCGCGTTGCAATGTCGCATAGTAAGCGATCAACTGTGTCGGAACGACCATAGCAATCGCTGACAAAAATGGATGAACAGTTGTAATAGTGATGTCATCATCTTCCTTAGCTACTGCTTCATCTACAATTGTCAAGACATTGGCACCACGCGCTACTACTTCCTGAATATTGCCTCGAGTATGGCTTGCAAGGTGTGGATGATTTGAAATCAAAGCCAAGACAGGAACACCGTCTTCAATCAATGAAATGGTACCGTGTTTCAATTCACCTGCCGCAAAGCCTTCACACTGGATGTAGGAAATTTCTTTCAATTTCAAGCTGGCTTCCATAGAAACGTAGTAGTCACTACCACGACCGATATAGAATGCGTTGCGAGTGGTTGATAAGAGTTTTTCAACTTTTTCAGCAATCACATCTTTTTCTGACAAGCTGGCCTCGATAGATTGAGCTACGATGGACAATTCATGCACCAAGTCAAATTCTTTCGCGTAGGCATTGCCATTTGCATCACCGACAGCCTTAGCCAAGATTGCCAAAGTCGCAATCTGTGCAGTGTAGGCTTTTGTAGAAGCTACCGCAATTTCTGGTCCTGCATGGAGCAACATGGTGTAAGTTGCCTCACGTGATAGGGTAGAACCAGGAACGTTGGTTACGGTCAAACTTGGAATGCCCATTTCATTAGCTTTAACCAATACCTGACGGCTATCAGCAGTTTCACCTGACTGGCTAATCATGACAAAGAGTGGCTTTTTGCTCAAAAGTGGCATATTGTAACCCCACTCAGATGAAATTCCCAACTCTACTGGTGTATCTGTCAATTTTTCCAAGAAGTCTTTTGCGGCAAATCCTGCGTGATAGGAAGTTCCAGCAGCCAAGATATAGATACGGTCAGCTTCTTGTACTGCCTTAATAATATCCGCATCAACTGTTACCTGACCAGCTTCATTTGTATAGGCGCTAATCAATTTACGCATAACAGTTGGTTGCTCATCAATTTCCTTGAGCATGTAGTATGGATAAGTTCCCTTACCAATATCTGACAAGTCAAGTTCTGCTGTATAGCTACCACGTTCAATGGCATTGCCATCATAGTCCATGACTTCAACACTATCTTTTTTCACGATAACCAATTCCTTATCGTGAATTTCCATGTATTCACTCGTCTCACGAATCATAGCCATGGCATCTGAGCAGACCATGTTATAGCCATCCCCCAAACCAATCAAAAGTGGAGATTTATTTTTTGCAACGTAGATAGTATCTGCATCTGTAGCATCAATCAAGGCAAAGGCATATGAACCTTGAATAATCTTCAATGCTTTTTTGAAGGCTTCTAGAGTTGACAAACCTTCTTCTGCAAATTGACCAATCAAATGCACAGCAATCTCTGTATCTGTCTGACCTTTCAAGTCATGACCCGCAAGATACTCTTCCTTGATTTCTGCATAGTTTTCAATCACACCGTTGTGAACAAGGATATGTCCAGCAGTTTGAGAAGTGTGAGGGTGAGCGTTGTTCTCAGTTGGTTTCCCGTGTGTTGCCCAACGAGTATGACCGATCCCTGTTGTCCCTTCGGTCTTATCGCCAACTTTTGCAGACAATTCTGCAATGCGACCAACAGCTTTCACAAGATGAGCTTGCTCACCACCCGTCACAAAAATACCTGCTGAATCATAACCACGGTATTCTAATTTTTCAAGTCCTTGAATCAAAATATCAGTTGCGTTTGTATTTCCTACAACACCAACGATTCCACACATACATATCACCTACGATGTTTGTTAACATCGGCTTTCATTTCTTTAAAAATTGGTCTAGTCTAATTTATATCTAAAAAGACCAGTGAAATCAGTATATAACAAGATTTCATCCTTGTCAACATTTTAATTGGTCTAGTCTAATTTCAAAATACAGATCCAGTCATCTCATACTCAATGAAAATCAAAAGTAGCCTAGGAAACGAAGCCGAAGATAGAACTGGAGTTCATCAAGGCAAGTTGACAACGGATAATTTTGATTTTCGAAGAGTATCAACACAATAAAAAAAGCTGATTCTACTGAACCAGCCCTGTCTTAATAAAACCAAATTCTGAAAGTGGACTAATCCGAAAAGTCAGTCTACCAACAATATCCTCACTAGAAATCAAACCAAAACTACGACTATCCTGTTGATTCGTTCGTACATCATTCAACACCAAATAGTGCCCCTCTGGAATGACGTTGTACTTTCCATTTGTCAAGGTTTCCAATGTAAAGTCATCTGTATAACTTTCTTGTGAATGAGGCGTTTTTAAATAGTTCTCTGTAACAATAATATCATTACGATAGAGAACATCGTCCATATAGGTAATCGTCTCGTTTTCCAATGCAATCACACGACTCACATACTCTTTTCCCTCATGGTTATACAAAATAAAATCTCCATGAATCGGGCGGACATTTCGCACCGTCATGATAAAGTCGTTTTCCTTCAAATAACTATTTGCCATCTCAGGGGTAATCGTGACTGGCTCAAGTAACCAAAATCGTAGGCCAATGATTCCAAAAATCAATAAGACCAATAAACTGATTTGTTTTATTAAATCTCTTTTTACCATAATCTCTCCATTTCACTAGTATTATACCACAATTTAGAGCTATTAGTGTCTGAGATGCTGGTAAATCTCTTCAGCAATAACTTGATTTCCTAGCGGTGTCAAATGAAGACCATCGCTATAGTATTCAAGATGTCCCTCCGTCACAGTGTAAAGGTTAATAACTGGTAAACCAAGTTCATTTCCGATAGCTGGGATAATCTTTTGTAATTCATCTTCAATAATTTGATTATTCAATCCAAAACGACTGGTTGGTACGTAAGGCGGGATGACTAAATAAACATCTGGCTGGCTTGATAAAACCATATACTGCTCTGCCATTTCCCTATACTCTCGAATAAATCTCTCCCTATTCCAATATGGTCCTCGGCTATCGTTACTACCAATCATGATGATGACAATATCTGCTTCACTCTCAAGTGAAAGTTGGGCATTCCTCTCTTTAAAGTATGGAAAATCTGCAGTTGACTGAAGTGAACGCCCACTCAATCCGTAATTTGAAACTTGATAGTGATGACCAAGTTTCTCAGCTAGAATACAAGGATAGGCATCTTTTTCACGATTCTCCAAGCCATATCCATAAGTCAAACTATCTCCGACTGTTGCAACTTTTACGGCCCCACTTCCAACGGTTAGGACCTCAGGATACATTATATCTGACACACGAACTCCTCAATTTTTCTTATTTTCTATTGTATCATGTTGAAAAAAATAAATAAACTTCTGAATTTGTGATATAATTAACTTATGAAAAAACAAGTTATTATTATAGGCGGAGGAATTGTCGGCTCTACTGCAGCCTTTTATCTCTCCCAAGAAGAACAAGTCAATCTTACTCTCATTGATTCAGGTATTGGAACAGCCACACGAGCTGCCGCAGGTATCATCTGCCCATGGATGGCTCAGAAAAAAAATAAAGACTGGTACAAGCTGACTTCCGATGGTGCTGTTTTCTACCGTCAATTGGTAGCCGATTTGGAAAAATCGGGTGCTACTGAAATTCCATTCAAACAGACTGGAACCATCGGCCTAAAAAGTAAGCCTGAACTACTTGATAAAATCCAAAAAATTGCCGAAGAACGTCGCATAGATACTCCGACTATTGGCGAAATTACTCCGCTTGTAGGCTCCGAAATTAACCAGTACCTGCCACTACTTAAACCAGACTATTTTGGTATCCATTTAGAAGGTGGCGGTCGTATTGATGGTGGGCGTTTGATTGATATTCTTCAGGAACAATTTTTGAAAAATGGTGGTACACGTATCTACGGACAAGCAAAACTGCTCGACAACCATACTGTCGAAGTAGATAATCAAGTGCTTACTGCTGACCATATTATCTTAGCCACAGGGGCCTGGTTGCCACATATTCTTGAACCTCTTGGTTATCAAGTGGATGTTCGACCACAAAAAGGACAATTGTTAGAATTAGATACAGAATTCGATACCGATAATTGGCCAGTTTGTATGCCTTACGGAGAGATTGACATCCTACCATTTGAAAATGGAAAAATCATTATTGGTGCAACTCATGAAGATGATATGGGGTACGATTTAGAACTAGACCCTGAAAAAATCCAAGCCATGCATGATAAAATAGCTGAATTCATGCCTGATTTGGCAAACTATCCTGTAGCCAGAACTCGCATTGGAACGCGCGCCTACACTTCAACTTATTCACCATTCTACGGAAATATTGAGGATATGCCTAATGTCTGGGTAGCTAGTGGTCTAGGCTCTACCGGCCTGACAAATGGCCCAATTATCGGTTGGCAAATTGCTAAAGAAATTCTCAATCAAGAAACAAACTTTGACCGTACACCATATTCTCCAAATAGATATATTCTCAAAAAATAAGATACAATAAGTTTAGATTCTACTAACCCTTTAAATGTAGATACTAAGACTAGTTGTTATCCAATCAATAAATACAATAAGCAACGGGGGAACCTCGTTGCTTATTTCTATCTAGAATACTACCATTCTAGTCTCAAACTATTAAAGGATTATCTATAGCAGGTTATAGCAACTATAGGAACTGATTCACTTAAAAAACTAATTCGTTGAAAATATAGTCTTTTAGTTTACTTTTAGTACTAGGCAACGAGCCGCAGGCATAACTGGAGTTAGGCAAGGCGAGTTAACGAAGTAATAAAAGAAAAACTAAATGACGATACTTCTTTTACTTACGTCTTTTCTTTAACAAACCTAAAGCACTACCAAGAACAAGAGTCAATAGACCGACTCCCATAATCTGTCTTGAAGTAGGTGTACTTACTTTCGAAGATTGTTCTACGCCTAAAATTTGTTTTGCACCTGCTTGAGATTGAACTCCCATATTCTTACCAGATTCAATAGTATTATTTGAGGTTTGTGAGATATTTTCTACGAGCACTACAGGCTCAGAAGCAGATGAAACCGTTTCAACCAACTCTGTCTCCTTGTGTTCCATAACAATTTCTGCTTTAGACACCTGACGCTCTGTATTATTAGACTCTAATAACACAGTATTCTGATAGCTCATACCTATCTCAGTACTATTTGAGTTTGAAGACTGAGCAATGATGGCTTCTAGCAATGGAGACCCTGCTTCTGCTAAGCTTGATTCTAGCAATTCTTTCTTAATAATTTTTGATTTAACAGAGATTAGCCCTTCAGTATTTGGTTTTCTAACCTCTCTTTTCGATAATGAAGAAACTTCCACTTCTGCATTCGTGTCCCTCTTAGAACCGATAAGGGGGATAGCTACTGGTTCAATCACTGGATTATCCAGATTGACTGATGAAACAGCAGTTAGAAAGGTATCTGCATGAATTTCAGAATTGTCGACAGATGCAGCTTCGACATTAGTTGATTTGCTCGAGGTTGGTTCTGCAATTTCTGTCTCTCCAGCCTGAATGGAGTCTTTTTCAAGCAGAGTAGCTACAGATTCAGCTTCGGCATTCGTTGGTTCGCTCAAAGTTTGTTCCGCATTTTCTATCTCTCTGGTCTGAATGGAATCTTTTTCAAGCGGAGTGGCTACAGATTCAGTTGTGGAACTATCTACATATGCCGAGGAACCACGGGGAGTAACTGAAGAGGTAGCTGAATGGATTTCAGAATTGTCGACAAGTTCAGCTTCAACACTAGTTGATTCGGTCGAGGTTGGTTCTGCAATTTCTGTCTCTCCGGCTTGAATGGAGTCTTTTTCAAGTGGAGTAGCTACAGATTCAGTTACGGAATTATCTATATACATCGGGGAACCATGAGGAGTAGCTGCATCATTAACAGGAGTGACCACAGATTCAGTTTCGACATTCGTTAGTTCTACAGGAGAGATTTCTACATTTTGATGTGGTATTGAGTCTGGTTGTTCAGAAACAACCGCCTCCACTCTATCTTCTTCTTTGTCATTTGCACCATCTACGATTAGGGTGTCTGACAGAAGTTCCGAACTCTGATTTTCAACTTTTTCTGATTCAAGAAGCTCTTCAACTTGGGCTACCTCATCATTTTTCACATCTTCTTCAACAGCTACTACTAGCGAATCCGTTTCTGACGTTTGCATGTTTCTTGATAGTTCTGAACCAAATTCATCCTTGTTTTCAATAATTATTGGCAATGTATCTGCCTCTTGTTCAAAAACATTATCTCCCTCAGCCTCTACAGAAGATGTCGTTTGGACCTCCACTGGAAAATGCAATTGATCGGCACCATCTGCAATAAGACCTGCATTCTCTGTGTCTACTTCCAAATTTGTGGAACTTGTTTCTTGAGATGATAGAGAATCAACATCTGAAACCGTTGAGCGATCACCTACTGGTAAATCTGGTGCCAAAGCATTTCCAACTTCTGAAATAGGAAAATCTAAACTCTTTAAACTATTTAAACCATTTTCCAATGCACCACTTAGCATCTCAGAACTTTCTGCCTTTTGAATAGATAGAATCCCTTGACTATAGAGATTATTTAGTTTTTCAAGATAAATCAGCCGCATTGATTCTGGCAATTCAGATTGTCCTTGAATAGACAGAACCAACGCCTTCTTTCTATCAGCTAGTATCTGACTAGCTATTTCTTTGGCTTTTGCGAGCGGATTGAAATATTCTTCCCATAAGTCTTGACCAAGACGGATTGTATGGACATAATCCAAAAGCGCTCCAGCTGAATTATTTTTCACATGATTATTCAAACGTGGATTTCCAGAAGCATCACGAGTGATTCCCATACGCTTCAAGCCGATTTGTTCTTGTTGATCATCAGAATCTGTGATATAGACAGCCTTAATCTTACCTTGATTGTCGTACTCAGCACCCCATACCGTCACAATATGCGTTGCATAACCTAATGTTCTATAAGTTAAGCCGAGTAATCCTTTGCTTTCCAAAACAGTTCGAACATCCTCACCAAAACGCTCATAGCTACCACTGAAAATACGATTTGTCAGTTTTTTCTCTTTGAAAACGTCGTAGAAAAAGCCACCCCTACTATCTGGTACTAACTGGCTATCTTCCAGATTGACACCGCCCTGTGCCTTAGGTTTATATCCGTTAATAAACAAGTCAACCAAGGCATCTGATACAAAACCATTTGTACGATAACCATAGTAAGTTTTGAACATATCAAAAACTCGACTATTTTGTTGATTTTGGAATGAATTAATATAGCGCCGTAAGTCCGTTATTGCGTAGTTTTCTTCAACATTTACTGTACCCTTTTTTTCTTTGAGATATCGCTCAACATAGGAACTATTTTGTTCCAACCACCAATGTACCATGTTGGAAGACACGGCCGCAAAACATAGGTTAAGGTCAATAAATGAAGCATTGA
Organism: Streptococcus sp. 2020WUSS084; assembly: GCF_044427445.1. Classification (NCBI taxonomy): domain Bacteria; kingdom Bacillati; phylum Bacillota; class Bacilli; order Lactobacillales; family Streptococcaceae; genus Streptococcus; species Streptococcus sp. 2020WUSS084. Next base: position 16,578 of record NZ_JAOTGC010000019.1, read on the forward strand.
GACTTTTATTGGTATCATAATAGCCTTTTCCTGCCTCAAATGGCGCTGTATAGTTTAAATAGTCTCCATACTTTTCCTTTACAAAACCACCTTTTTGTTCCATTACAGGAGGAGTAATTCCATAGGCCCATACAATTTGTCGTTGCTCGCCACTCTCCGTTTTATAACTGGTCTGATTCAAAATTTCTTTTGTCTCAGCAACCTCTATCTGATTTTGCTCATTTGTCGTAACTTCTATGTCGTCTCTAGAAACTGCATTCTCGTCCCCATTGTCCGATTTCATCTCTACCGCAACTTCTCGTTCAGCACCAATAGATGATGGGATGTTATCTACTACTTTCTCTACAATTTCAGAGCTAGAATCATCTAAAGAGCTTAATTTTTCTGATTCAGTAGACGCCTCTTCTTTTTCTTGTAATTCCTCAATCGTTAGATTTTCTCTTGTAGTAACTGTGTCAGCAACAACAGTCGGTGCATAGATTGCAGTACATAGTAAAGATACAGAAACCAATCCAACTGCTGACTTTCTTAAAGAAAATCGTTCTTGAATTCTCATCGTTCCTCCATTTATATTTATATTCTTTGAACAAGTTATTCTTACTCTTATTTATTTTTTATATCAACACCCCAAAATCATTTAGAGACAAAAAATCTATAACAGCACGTATTTAACTTATTCTCTAATTATTACAAAAAGGTCCAAGCGGACCTTTTTATTATTTTACTGTACGAACACGCATAGTGTTTGTTGAACCTGCAACACCTACAGGCACACCAGCAACGATAATAATGTCATCTCCTGCTTCAACAAGACCTTGCTCTTTGGCAATACGTTCAGCCAAATCAAACATATCGTCAGTTGAATCTGGACGTTTTGTTACAATTGGAATAACACCCCAGTTAAGCATCAATGATTTTTGTACTTTCTCAGTAAATGTTACTGCCAAGATGTCCGCATCTGGACGGTATTTAGAGATCGAACGAGCTGAGTAACCTGTTTCTGTAACTGTTACAACTAGTTTGATGTCCATTGAGTGACATGCGTCTTTTACTGCAGAAGCAATAACTTCTGTTTTAGAGGCACGATTAAACTGATCAGAGTTCAAACGACCATATTCATTAAGAAGAGTCTGTGCGTTTTTAGCGATAGTTGCCATTGTACGAACTGATTCTACTGGATATTTACCGTTTGCAGACTCACCTGAAAGCATTGTTGCGTCAGTACCGTCGATAACTGCGTTGAATACGTCTGATACTTCTGAACGAGTTGCACGTGGTTTTTCAGTCATTGTTTCCAACATGTTTGTTGCTGTGATAACTGCTTTACCAGCTGCATTCACTTTAGTGATAATCATTTTTTGGTAAACTGGAACCATTTCAAATGGTACTTCGATACCCATGTCACCACGAGCAATCATGATACCATCTGCTGCTTCGATGATTTCGTCGATGTTGTCGATACCTTGTTGGTTTTCGATTTTCGCAAACAATTGAACGTGATCGTTACCAGTTTCTTTACAGATGTTACGAACAACTTCTACGTCTTTTGCAGTACGTACAAATGAGATAGCAATAAAGTTCAAACCTTGCTCAAGACCGAAGCGGATATCTGCATTATCACGCTCTGCAAGAGCTGGGAAAGGAATTTTTGTGTAAGGGATGTTTACACCTTTTTGTTTAGCAATTACACCGTCGTTTTCAACCAAAACAACAAATTCACGGTTTACTGCATCTTTTTCAACAACTGTCAAACCAAGTTTGCCATCATCAACAAGGATTTGCTTACCAACTTCAACATCATCAAAGACATCCAAACCACCTGCTACGTTCAGGGCAATCACTTCTTTTGTAGATTTGATACCTTGTTTTGTAGCAACACGCAATTTGTCACCAGTTGTATATGCGTATTCTTTTGCATCATCTTCAAACAATTCTGTACGGATTTCTGGACCTTTTGTATCCAACAAGAAACCTACTTTTTTACCAGCGATTTCTTCTGCACGACGAACTGTTGCCATACGATCACCTTGCTCTTGGTGGTCACCGTGTGAGAAGTTGAAACGGAAAACATTGGCACCTTCTGTAATCAAAGCAGCAATTTTCTGTGCTGATGACTCAACATCCAATTTTTCACCCCAGTAACCATCGTCACCGAATTTTTTACCACCGCGGATTTCTACCGCTGGACCAAGGGTTGCAACAATTTTAACACGTTTGTTCATCTTAACAAAACTCCTTTTATTTCAATGGTCATATGACCCTTAATTAACACTTTTAAACAATGATACCTAGATTGACAAGTTACGGTTCAAATCAGCCAACTCCAAATCTGCTTTATGCGGATTATTAACTACAATCTTGCCATCAGTAGTCAAGCTAAACAAGGCACCTTCTTCTGCAGTTCCAAGAATTGGATTTTCAACCATTTGCTCGTTACGGATACCTACCGCAAGACCACCACGGCCTTCTTTAAGCAATTTAACGGCATGAGCTCCCATACGAGAAGCAAGTACACGATCACGTGCTGTTGGAGAACCACCACGTTGGATATGACCAAGTTCTGTCACACGAAGATCACTCGTATCACCTGCTGCTTTCAATTCTTCAGCAAACTGTGCCGCTGGCATAACACCTTCGGCCAAGACAATGATGCTATGTTTCTTACCTTTATCGTAGCCCGCTTTAATGCGATCAACAACATCGTTGATATTGAAGTCTTCTTCTGGAACAACGATAACATCTGCACCAGAAGCAATACCAGCCCAAAGAGCGATATCACCTGCATGACGTCCCATTACTTCAATGACGAAAGTACGACGGTGACTTGATGAAGTATCGCGAATCTTATCAATCGCATCCATGGCAGTTGTTACAGCTGTGTCAAAACCGATTGTAAAATCTGTCCCCACGATATCGTTGTCAATGGTACCAGGTACACCAATAGCTGGGAAACCATGCTCCGTCAAGCGCATTGCTCCGTGGTAAGAACCGTCACCACCGATAACAACTACACCTTCAATACCATGTTTTTTCAATTGCTCAATCCCTTTAAGTTGCCCTTCTAATTTGGCAAATTCTGGATAACGAGCTGAACCAAGGAATGTTCCTCCACGTGAAATAATATCACCTACAGAACGTGCAGATAATTCATGGATATCACCCGCAACCATACCTGCGTAACCTTCGTTGATTCCATAAACTTCCATTCCTTCTGAAATTGCTTGGCGAACAACTGCACGAATAGCAGCGTTCATACCAGGGGCGTCACCACCACTGGTCAAAACAGCAATACGTTTCATTCGTTAATGCTCCTTTAACTTTTCATTTTAACTGCCCTATTATAACATACTTAACCTAAACTTGCTTGACTTTTTGCTATTTTTTTATCGAAAAATCGTTTTCATAACAAATTCACTTAACTCTTCTTCTAATTGAGGCGTTTTCATAACCATGTGATGCTCAGCCTGAATTGTCTGATTACTATCTTGATAATGAAGTACTACTGGAATGCTTCCTCTATATTTATCCAAAATACGAGCAACGGCATAATCGTGTTCTCGATTTTCCAAAAGAATCCAAAATTTCTCCAAACTGACAGGCTCTAATTTTTCTAGAACTAATTGCAACTGTCCATCACGCTCTTGCACTCTACCTGTGATGTAGCCCATTCCCCCTTCTTCCAAAATAGAAGCGTATTGGCGATAAGATTCGGGGAAAAGAGTCACGTCAAGCGTCCTCTTGGTATCTGTCACTCGAAGAAATGCCATCTGCTCCCCAGTCTTTTTGGTACGAATCAATCGAATAGCTTGAATCTGCACAAGAACGGTCGCTCGATTGCCAACCGCTAAATCAGCCAAATCTGTAAAACTACGCTTAGACTCTCGACAAATATTGACTAAAGGATGCGGACTAATACCAACACCTAGCAATTCTTGCTCTAGCATAAATTTTTCACTGTCGCTGTAATCTTCTACATCTGTCCAACTATAACTCTCCTCTGCAAAAAATGTACCAATTGCCTCTGCAAAGACAAAGAGATTGTCTAGATTTTCAATAATCTTTTTACGATTGGCGTCAAAATCATCAAATAAACCAATCTGAATAAGAGGGATTAGTAAATCCTTTTTCTTGAAATTATCTGGCAAGCGCAAAATAAAATCTTCTACAGACTTATAGGGACGATGATCCAATATCCATAAAGCTAAATCTTTAGGCAAACCTTTCAGTGTTTTTAATCCTAGGTAAACCTTACTTTTATCAAACTTATCGTGATAAGGAATATTGTTAATCGTGAGTCGAGCTACCTCAAAGTCAAACTGCATCGCATCTTCAATATAAGCACTGCTAGAATGATTGAGCATGACATCAAAAAAGACATCCGTATAGTGACTCTTGAAATAGGCCATTTGAAAGGCTAAGGCTGAATAAGCATAGGCGTGGCTACGGTTAAAACCATAACCAGCGAACTTAGCCATCATGCCAAATATTTCCCTTGCATTCTCTTCAGCATGTCCGTTTTTCAGTGCTCCCTGTAAAAATTCCGCTTCCATTGCCTGCATTTCCTGCGCATTCTTTTTAGACATCGCCCTGCGGAGTAAATCCGCCTTGCCAAGCGTAAAGCCTGCATAGACCTGTGCAATCTGCATGACCTGTTCCTGATAAAGCATGATACCATAAGTCGGTTGTAAAATAGGAGCAATGGTTGGGTCCAACAAATCAACTGTCTCTTGTCCATGTTTGCGTTTTACAAAGTTATCCGAATAATCACTAGCCCCCGGTCTATTCAAACTCGTTGTTGCAACTATATCTTCAAATCGACCAGGTTTGACCCTTCGAAGCAGGCTAATCGCACCAGGCTGTTCAAATTGAAAAATTCCCTTAGTCCGACCAGCAGCAAAAAGTTCCAAGGTTTTCTTGTCTTCTAAATCTATCTTGGCAATATCAATTTCCTGCTGATAACGTTCACGTACTCCTTCTGCCATTTTTTGCACAAAGGTTAGATTTCGTAAGCCAAGAAAATCCATCTTCAACAGACCATTCGCCTCAACAGCATGTGCATCATATTGGGCTACCAGCATGTCATCCCCTATTTTAAGAGGGATGGTATCTGTCAAGTCCTCATCACTCATCACTATCCCTGCTGCATGGATAGAAGTCTGTCGGGGTTGCCCTTCAATTTGTTGAGCAATCGAAAAAGCTTTTTGGTACTCTAGCTTACTATTGATAATCTGACGAAAAGCGGCATTTCGCTGATAGGCAGAAGTAAGACTATCCCTAAATGAAATTTTCTTGGTAATATTACTTAACTCATATTCAGGTGTTCCGAAACGCTTAAATACATCACGAATGGCCTGCTTAGCTCCAAATGTCGAGTAGGTTACAATTTGCGCAGCATGGGTTGAACCATAACGATCTCGTACGTAACGAATAAAATCTGCTCGATGAATATCTGGAATATCAATATCAATATCGGGCATTGAATAACGTTCAGCATTGAGAAAGCGTTCAAATAGAAGATTATGCTTAACAGGATCAATACCTGTGATATTTAAGGCGTAGGCAACTAGGCTTCCAACAGCTGAACCGCGCCCCATTCCCATGTAGTACCCTTGGCTACGTCCAAAACGAAGTAGGTCCCATACAATCAAGAAATAATCATCAAATCCCATTTGATGAATAATGGATAATTCCTTTGCCAAGCGTTCCTTATACAGTGAATTAGTCAAGCCCTTTTCTTCTAATCCTTGATAGGAGCGTTCGTATAATTCTTCCACTGCAGGTCTGTCACGATTAAAACGCGGCAATTTTAAATCTGTATTTAATTGATAAGAAATCCCTGCAACCAAGTCACGTAAATTATCAACTGCTTGCGGAAACCGATTAGAAAGTAGATTGGTTAAGCTATCAGCCGATAAAAGCTTCTGTCGACTATCTATATCTACAACTTGATTAAGTGGAATATTATCTCGAATAGCATGTAGAACCTGTAGACTTTCCAATTGTTCCTCTTCAAAAAAACGAACCGTATGAATTGGGAGTATTGCTTGCTTAAAGTATTGAACTGGTGTATCAACCGTTACTCCGATATAATAGTTAACACCTAACTCAAGGTGCTCAATGCCAGAAAAATAAGGAACAACCACTGCTATGTCGACTAAATATTGACGAATAGTTTCAAAATCATCTTGCCCTGTCATTTTAGCAGTCGAAATTTTCAATAGATTGCGATAACCTCTGGTTGTCAGAGCAATCAATTGAGTAGTGATGTCCTGCTCCCCTTCCTGTAATTTCCAGTCCAGTTCACAACCAATAATTGGTTGAAGCCCCATTTTGTTACAGGATTCCATAAAACTATAGGCTGCATAAAGACTATTTTTATCCATTATCCCCAATGCGTGATAACCGAGCTCTTTAGCCCTGCCTACATAACTCTCTATCGTCACCATGCTATCCATAAAGGTATAAACTGTCTTTGTATCTAATTGTGCTAGCATGGTATTCTCCTTTTGTTGTTTCTTCTTAAATTATATCAAATAATCATCAAAAAATATTTTAAAAAAATTCAAAACATTTCCCTTGCTAATTTATATGATTTATTGTATTATTAATATAAGACATACACACGGGTGTCATCCTAGAAAGGAAACGATTATGGCTTGGAAATTTGATAATAACATCCCCATCTATATTCAAATCAGCAATACTATTAAATTGCAGATTGTGACTAATCAATTAAAATCTGGAGATAAACTTCCAACTGTTCGTGACTTAGCCGACATTGCTGGCGTCAATCCAAATACCGTTCAGCGCGCTTTGTCTGACTTAGAAACAGAAGGATTTGTTTACTCGGTTCGCACAACAGGCCGTTTTGTAACGGATAATCAGGAATTGATTACGCAAACTCGCCTACATTTAGCCCAAAAGGAACTGGAGAACTTCGTGAACAATATGTTAGAATTGGGCTTCAGACACGATGAACTCACTAGCCAGTTAGATGATTATTTGAAAGGAGTTACTTATGAGTAACGCATATACTTTGGTTGAGCTACAGCAAGTTTCAAAATCTTATGGTGGAGCTGTCGCCCTAAATAATGTTAATTTGAAGTTAGCTGCCGGAAAAATCATAGGACTTTTGGGACCAAATGGTTCGGGTAAAACAACCATGATTAAATTGATCAACGGTCTGTTGCAGCCAGAATATGGTCAAGTATTGATCAATGGTCGCACACCATCGCCAGAAACCAAGGCAATTGTATCTTATCTCCCAGATACCACTTATCTTGATGAACATATGAAAGTGCTCGAAGCAATTACATTTTTTGAAGATTTTTACGCTGATTTTGATAAGGAGCGTGCTCTCCATCTTTTACAAGATTTGGGTATTGATTTAAACAGTCGTATGAAACATCTCTCCAAGGGGAATAAGGAAAAAGTCCAGCTCATTCTGGTGATGAGCCGTCAAGCGCAGCTGTATGTTTTAGATGAGCCAATCGGTGGTGTTGATCCTGCCGCCCGAGACTACATTTTAAAAACCATCGTCAACAACTACTCTCCGACTGCTTCTGTTATTATCTCTACTCACTTAATTTCAGATGTTGAGCAAATTTTGGACGAGGTTATTTTCCTCCATTACGGAAGCGTTATTCGCCATGGGAATGTAGATGACTTGCGAATTGAAAGCGGAGAATCTATTGACGAACTCTTCCGCCAAGATTTTAAGGCTTAGTTAGAAGGAGATTGCTATGTTTAAAAAATTATTGAAATACGAATTTCAATCCGTAGGTAAATGGTATTTGGGAATTTATATTGCAGCTGTGGCCCTATCAGCAGTACTTGGTTTTTGGCTACAAGCATTGGCCCTACGTACACAGGCTGGAAATACTGAACCTGGTGGTGGAGAGATGGTCTTATTAGGAACATCCTTTATGACTTTTGGTATTTTGATTGCCGCACTCTTCTTGTCAACATTTGTTCTAGTAATCAACCGTTTTAGAAAAAATGTTTATGGTCGACAAGGTTATCTCACTATGACCCTGCCGGTATCTAGCCATCAGATCATCTTAAGCAAACTACTTGCCTCTATTGTTTGGTATGTCTTGGCAGGTATTACTTGCTTACTTTCAATTGGAATCATCCTTGCAGTCATTCTAGCAGCAAGCGAGGAAGCCGTTACGCCAGAAATACAAACTTTTGTTCAAGCTATCGACTGGACTGTTTTACTTAGTCAGCTTGTCTATTATTTAATTGAAATTACCACTGGTATCCTTTTGATCTACTTCTCTATATCTGTCGGTCAATTATTCAAGGATCATCGCTTCCTCTTTGCAATCTTGACTTATATCGGCATTCTCATCGTTACTGGAGTATTTAGCACTTTCTTTGTCCTAAGTAACCTAGGAGTAGCTTATTCTACACCATTTTCTCTCTATCCAAGTCCAGTCTTAGCATTAGTCAATATTATCCTAGCTTTTGCTTACTACTTTGGAACCCACTTCATTATGACAAAGAAATTAAATCTACAATAAAAAAGCTCCTTACTGGTCTAATCAACCGGTATAGAGCTTTTTTCTTAATACTGTTGATCTAGGAATTCCAACAAAACTTTCTTTTCTTCTTCGCTGGCAAAACTTGCCTGAATAGCGTTTTGATTGAAGCGATAAAAATCAGCCTTGCTAGTCCCAAAATATTCTACAAATAACTGATATTCTCTATTAAGTGTAGTATTAGAAACGGTACGATTATCTGTGTTGATTGTGATGTTTGCTCCTGCTTCAACTAGCTCTTGATATGGAAAATGTTCAATCGAATCAGCTGCACCAGTTTGAAGATTCGATGTTAGACACATTTCAAGTGTTGCTCTGCTATTGACAAAAGCTTGGATAGCTTCAGGATTGCGAGTAAGTGCCGTGCCATGACCAATCCTTCTAATCCCAAGTTCAAGAGCTTGAATCACATTGGTCACACATCCACATTCTCCGGCATGGAAAGTCATGGGATAACCTAGAGATTGGGTATATTTAAGTAGTTCAGCCAGATTTTCCGTTGGGTAATCTGCCTCGTTTCCGGCAAAATCAAAACCGACCAATCCTTTGGGTGCCAAATCAGCAATAGCCGAAAAGAGTTCCTTCGTTTGATTCGGATTCGTTTGCTTTAAACCACAAACCAGAAGTTTAGCAACCACTCCAAAATCTTCCTGCCCTCTGTTTAGTCCAACTAAAACTGCTGAGACCGCTTGTAAAATAGTCAAGTCTTGATCCGTCGACAGTTCTGGTGCAAAACGAACCTCAATGTAAATGATCTTATCTCTTGCAGCTTGTCGTACAAGATCATAGGCTGCCAATTCTAAAGCTGATGCGGTTTGTAAGAGTGGACGAACAAAATCGAATAACTTTAAATAAGCCAATAAACTATCAACTTTTCCGTGAACACTAACTAATTTTCTTAATGCTTCATCTTCTGCAGGAATAGTGATTTTAGCCATCTGTGCCAATTGTCGAATAACTCCGAGGGACAATGAACCATCCAAATGACAATGCAACTCTGTTTTAACCAATTCATTTACATTCAACACTGTTAACACAACCTCCATCTGGTATGTTGTTAACTATCATATCATATTTTTGAAGAAAAACAAGTTTTTTACCATAAAACCTGAACTTTCATTTGTTTTCAGTTGCATCATTCACAGACAAAAAAAGAACGACAATCAGTCGTTCTTCAATAACATACGGAAGACATGGGATTCGAACCCACGCACGCTGTTACACGCCTACCGCGTTTCCAACACGGCCTCTTGAGCCTCTTGAGTAATCTTCCATATATGGAGCTGGTGGGAGTCGAACCCACGTCCAAACACCTGCTAACTTATTCGTCTACAACCATAGGTTATGTCTTGCTTTAACTTGAACTCGATACATAACTCAAACCTAGACCAAGCGAGTCAGTAAATCTCTTTTGGAACTGCCTGACTCAATCCCAACGTAGCTTGCTATTTTAAGACCAATCAGCAAACACAAGCAATTCGCGACTGGTCACGCAGGCAGGTTATTAAGCTGCTAATGCGTAAGTGTTTGTATTTTTTGCAGTTATATTTAACTGGCATTTTTACATCTGCCGATGAGTTGCAGAACAAGCCTCATAATGCCTGTCGAATCCGTAACAACCCCGTAGGATTTGATACAGGAATTATTATAGCAGAATTTTTTATAAATAGCAAAATTATTTTACATTCTCCTTACAATTTAAAAAAATTTTGAAATATGGTAAAATGGGGATATGTATAAATTTTGGCAAAAAACCATTCAAGTATTAAGTATTTTGACCCTTATCGGGACTGCTATTTTTCTGTTTTGGCTCTACAAGATTGGCATTTTGAACGACCAAAATGTCTTAAGCGATTTAATCAAAAGCCAAGGTGCTTTAGGTAGCCTCTCCTTTTTAGCTATTCAGATTATTCAAGTTGTATTTCCGATTATTCCAGGCGGTGTTACGACTGTTGTTGGTTTCCTCGTATTTCATTTTTGGTGGGGATTCTTTCTCAATTATCTTGGAATTTCAATCGGTAGTATCATCCTTTTCTGGCTGGCTCGTCGCTATGGAAAGAAATTTTGTCTCCTCTTCATGTCTGAAGATACATTTTACAAATATGAAAGCAAAATTGATAATAAACGTAGTTATGAAGTTTTCTTTATTCTCTGCATGCTTTCTCCCATTTCTCCAGCTGACATAGTGGTGATGATTACTGGATTAACAAGCATGAGTTATCGGAAATTTATTATTATCACTTTACTTTGTCGCCCTTTCTCAGTTGTGGCCTATAGCTTCTTTTGGATCTATGGAAGCCAATGGTTGCAGCAATTATTAGGATAAAGTGATAACCACCCGTGAAAACGGGTTGCTTGTACACCGGGTATAAGCTGTTTCTCTCCAGCGACGTCTAAAGACGTTCGCTGAACTTCGTTCAGGTTAGTGCTATAATTACTTGACTAATGCCCGTAACAACGGGCTTTTATCTTGTTCTAAAACTACCATCTGGAAATGGATCTTAATACTCTTTGACATTCAAGAATCAAGTGCAATGTCATTTTTCTCCTGCTCGCAAATGTATTTCGCAACTGTCTTTTCATTTAGTTCAACGGTACTCACATAGTAGCCTCTAGCCCAAAACTTTCGATTTCCATACTTATATTTTAAATTAGTATGTTTATCAAATATCATTAGAGCACTTTTGCTTTTTAAGTATCCCATAAAAATCGGAAATCGAAGGTTTTGGAGATATTAAGACAAGCATATGAACATGATCTGGCATCTTGTGCCCCTCAATGATTTCCACGCCTTTGTATATGACGAATAATATGTATCAAGTCCTCTCGAACCTTGTAGTATATCGCCTTACTGAGATATTTTGGTGTGAAAACGATATGATAGAGCACATCCATTTGGTATGTGATAAACTGTAACTGGTTTTAGCCATGCTAAACTAGTCCACTGGACTAGTTTACTCCTCCTTGATCTGACCTGAACAATTAGATTATAACATGAAAAAGAAATGGAAACTCAAAGCCTTGGCAGCCACCAGCATAGCTGGTGGTTTTCTTGTTTTTCTCTTCGAGAAAAACTGGCTCGAAGCCATAATAAAAAAATGGCTTCAAACGTTCGAAACCATTTTATTTTTTTATTTAATTCCTAATGCAATTCGAGCATAACGACTCATTTTTTGAACGGTCCAAGCTGGTGACCAAACCAGTCTCACATCTACTTCTGTTACTTCAGGAACCTCCTTCAGTACATCATGAATTTGATCGGTGATTAAATCAGCTAATGGACACCCCATGGTCGTCAAGGTCATATCAATTTCAGCCTTGCCCTCAATAAATCGGATTTCATAAATTAGCCCTAAATTGATAATATCAATACCTAGCTCAGGGTCAATCACATCTTCAAGAGCATGAAAAATACGCTCCTGAATGTCTTTAATTTGATCTTCTGTGTACGTCATTTTTCTCTCTTTCTTGTTCACAAGTTCAATACTAGAAAAGAAACAAACCAAGTTTGTGTCAAAAAGTCCACTGGACTGCGCTCGTTTCCAGTTTGCAGCGAGCTCCAATAGTCTGGGAGACTATTGGAGGTTGGAAATGAAACAAACGAAGTTTGTATCAAATTAGTCCACTGGACGTTACGCTCCCTTTCTCATTTCAAGGGGAGCGGTTAAAAAGATTCCCCGAATCTTGTCCGCTTTCGTGTTTCTAGGCGGACGTTGAGAAAGCCTATCCGTAGGCTTATTCCTCGCTTTCCTATTTCTAGGCTCGGGTTAAAACACCAAAGGTTAGCCTGCTTTCATATTTCTGGGCAGGCTTCAACAGTCTGGGAGACTGTTGAAGGTTGGAGATGAAACAAACCAAGTTTGTGTCAAAAAGTCCACTGGACGTTACGCTCCCTGTCTCATTTCAAGGGGAGCGGTTAAAAAGATTCCCCGAATCTTGTCCGCTTTCGTGTTTCTAAGCGGCCGTAAAAAACCTCCCCCAGAAAATTAGGCCTGCTCTCTTATTTTCAAGCAGGCGTTAAAAACGTCCACTGGACGTTTTTAATCCTCAATAAAGTCTCTGAGTGGTTTGCTGCGGGATGGGTGGCGGAGTTTGCGAAGGGCTTTGGCTTCGATTTGGCGGATGCGTTCACGGGTTACGTTAAAGACTTTACCAACATCTTCAAGCGTGCGCATTTTACCATCATCTAAACCAAAACGAAGACGCAATACGTTTTCCTCACGGTCAGTAAGAGTATCCAATACCTCATCTAACTGTTCACGAAGAACGACACGAGTTGTGTAATCAACTGGATTTTCAATGACTTCGTCTTCAATAAAATCTCCAAGATGACTATCATCTTCTTCACCAATTGGAGTCTCAAGTGAAACAGGTTCTTGGGCAATCTTGAGGATTTCACGAACTTTCTCAGGCGTCATATCCATACGCTCAGCGATTTGCTCAGGAGTTGGATCTTGGCCCAATTCCTGCAAGAGATTGCGTTGCTCACGGACCAATTTGTTAATGGTTTCTACCATGTGAACAGGAATACGGATTGTACGCGCTTGATCCGCAATGGCACGAGTGATAGCCTGACGAATCCACCAGGTTGCATAGGTTGAAAACTTGAAACCTTTAGAGTAGTCGAACTTGTCAACGGCCTTCATCAAGCCCATGTTTCCTTCTTGGATAAGATCAAGGAACTGCATACCACGCCCTACATAACGCTTAGCAATGGAAACAACCAAACGCAAGTTGGCTTCAGCCAAACGTTGCTTGGCTTCTGGGTCACCTGCTTCAACCGCCAATGCCAATTCTTGCTCTTCCTCGTTGGTCAAAAGAGGTACAACACCAATTTCTTTCAAATACATGCGAACTGGGTCGTTTACTTTTGCAGAAGTGCTTCCGAGCAATTCTTCATCAGATAATTCTGGTTCTTCCTCTACCTGCATAGCACGAGCAGAAGGGTTCCCTTCTTTATCGACAATCGAAATCCCTGCGTCCTGAATACGTTGGAGCAAATCATCGATTCCGTCAGCATCAAGCGTAAATGGAATAACCAGTTGGTCATTGATTTCATCGTCTGTAGCTGACCCTTGTTTTTTATGGTTACGGATAAATTCGGCAACTTGTACATCAAAAGTAGTTACTTCTGTTTTTTTATCTTTTTTATTTGTCATATTTACTCCATTTGTCTTCTTCTATCGAGGAGTTTTTGCAACTCATCGAGGGCAATATCTACATTTCCCACATGGGAATGTTCACGGATTTTCCGTGCTAGGTGCTGGTTCTCCTTCTTTAACAATTCCTTGTCTCGCCGAATTTCTAATTCTTCGATTTCGTGTGGAGACACTTCATTAGGTAAACGTTCTTCCTGCATACGATACCAAGCCTGTTGAGCGGAATCGTTCAACTGTGATAGTTCAAAACTGGTAATTTCCCCAGATTTTTTTAACATATCATAAATAGCTTGCAATTCTGGCGTCGCAAAATAAAAATCTTCTCGTAAACGGAACTCATTGAGAATATAAGGATGTTCAACCATCCGATAAAGTAAATGGTTTTCTGTTCGAATAAGACTCGTTATACGAGCAATCGTTTGGACTGGTGGCAAATAAGACTGACCAGTCTGTGATTGAAATACCTGTTGTGTTCTCTCCTGGCGCTGGTTCAGACGAACAGCATTTACTGCCTGTTCCACCTGATTATAATCAAAGTCAGAAAGTAAATCCGCCACCTTATAAATATAAGAATTTTGAGCTGTAATGGATGATACTTTGGCAATAATTGGTGCAATCTTATCTACAAACTCAATCTGCATTTGTAGATTGTCAGGATTTTCAGGTTTCAAGTATTGAATCAAAAACTCTACATCGCTGATTCGTGACTTGGTTAAAACCTGTTGCAAGGCTTCTTCCGAATTTTTCTGCAAAAATTCATCTGGGTCCATATTATCTGGCAAACTCACGATTTCAACCTGAAAATCTTGTAGTTCGTCCAGCGCCTTCATGGTAGCTGCCTGTCCAGCCTTATCCCCATCATAAGTCAGAACAATTTTCTTACAAAACTTAGCTAGGTGTGCAACATGCTCTCTTGTCAAAGCTGTTCCCATGGAAGCCACTGCATTATCAATCCCTACACGATGAGCAGCAATAACATCTAGAAAACCTTCCATGAGATAGGCTTCACGTTGCTTCTTAATAACCGCTTTAGCCTTGTCCAAATGATACAATTCATAGCTTTTATTGAAAATCGCAGTACTACGAGAGTTTTTATACTTAGCTAATTGTTTATTGTTTCGATCTTCTTCGGTCCAAATCCGACCTGAAAAAGCTACAATTCGACCATATTCATCCGCCAAGGGGAAAATAATCCTCGCTTGAAAGGCGTCATAAATAATATTATTCTCACTTGGATTGAACAAACCCGAATTCAATAGACTTTCTTCGTCATATTGACCAGATAGTTTTTGGTAAAGAATATTCTGTTCGGCCGGAGCTAAGCCTAGCTGGAATGTTTTTATGACATCATCTGTCAAGCCACGTTGGTGTAGATAAGCTCTAGCTTCCTCACCCATTTTGGTTGTCATCAAAAGGGCATGATAAAACTTTGCGGCATCCCGATGAATATCATACAGGACCTGATGCGGACTAATCCTTTTCTCCTCTTGATGATAGGAAGGAGTTATATCTACTTGAAACCCTGCCTTCTCAGCTAAGATAGCTACCGCATCCGCAAAAGAAACACCACGAACTTCTTCGACAAACTTGAATATATCTCCGGACTTACCACATCCAAAACAATGGTAGAACTGCTTATCTTCAATCACATTGAAAGACGGGGTTTTCTCCCCATGAAAAGGGCAAAGACCGACATAATTACGTCCGGCCTTAGTCAAAGCAACCGTTTCACCAATAACGTCAACGATATTGAGAGCTTGTTTTATTTCAGTAATTTTATCCTTTGAAAGCACATTCCCTCCTCATATCATACTAGCTAATTTAAAAAGTGAACACTCTTCCCTTAGTTTAACATACTCTATTGTATACTAAATACGGGAAAATGTAAAATTTCTAAAACAAATTACTTGTAAAATATTTTTTTATGGGTATAATAGGTAAAGTAAAATATTTATGAAAGGACATATTTAGGATATGTTGAAAGATTTAAAAGCATTTTTGTTCCGTGGGAACATTGTTGACCTTGCTGTAGCAGTGGTAATTGGTGGAGCGTTTGGCGCAATTATTAAATCATTTGTTGAAGATATCATCACTCCATTGATTTTAACTCCTGCATTGAAAGCAGCAAACGTTCAAAACATCGCTGATCTTGCTTGGAACGGTGTTAAATACGGTAGCTTCTTGAGCGCTGTTATCAACTTCTTGATTATCGGAACTTCAATGTTCTTCGTTGTTAAAGCAGCTGAGAAAGCAATGCCTAAGAAGGTTGAAGAAGAAGCTCCTGCTGGTCCAACTCAAGAAGAATTGCTTGCAGAAATCCGCGATTTATTGAAAAAATAATCAATAATATTGGAAAACAGGTCTGAACTGCTCCCTGTCAAGTGGACAATGAAATAATAAAAGATTAGGCGACGGCCTTGTTCCTCATTTCAAGAGGGGCAAGGCCGTTGTTGCGTTCTTGAAATCGTTGATGATTATAAAAATAGATGT
>NZ_JAOTGC010000020.1:0-28779 GCF_044427445.1 Streptococcus sp. 2020WUSS084
CTGACTTTTCCGACTAAAATCTTTTTCAGGATGAAGCACAAACTGGTTTGCGGTGGAAACGATGTCGTTAATACTATCAAGTAAATGAACTTTAATCTGATCTAGCATGACTTTTCCCCTTTTATTTTTAGTGTAACATAAAAAATAACCCACCACAAAATGTGATAGGTTAGTTAACTTAATGACATTGGGCTTTTTGCCCAGCCTCTTTGTTTCCAGTGTTTTTAATGCTACTCATATTCCCTTTCTCCTTGCTGAATAACAGTGATTTTCTTTATGATTAAAATATGGTATAATTTTCCAAATATTAGTTTTTGTGAGAAGAGATTATGACAGAAAAAACAATTGTATTTAAGGTTGGTACGAGTTCTCTGACGCAAGAAAATGGCAGTCTGGACCGTATCAAGATCGCTCGGATTACCAATCAGCTGGCTCAGTTGCACCAGAAGGGCTACCATATTGTGCTGGTGACTTCGGGGTCCATTGCTGCTGGTTTTCGGAGATTGGGATTTGACAAGCGACCGACCAAGATTGCGGAAAAGCAGGCTTCTGCGGCTGTGGGTCAGGGCTTGCTGATTGAGGAATATACGCAAAATCTAATGAAAGACGGCATCGTATCGGCTCAGATTTTGCTGACCCAGGATGATTTTGCGGATGCCAGACGTTATCAGAATGCTTCTCAGGCCATGCAGGTCTTGCTCAAGCAACGAGCTATTCCTATTATCAATGAAAATGATACCATTGCTATTGAGGAGATTAAGGTGGGGGATAACGATACTTTATCTGCCCAGGTGGCTTCTCTCTTGAAAGCAGACCTCTTGGTGCTTTTGACGGATGTGGATGGACTTTACACTGCCAATCCCAACAGTGATCCGACAGCCCAGCACTTGCCTGAAATCAAGGAAATTACGGAAGATTTGTTTGCCATGGCAGCAGGAGCAGGCTCGTCTAACGGAACGGGTGGCATGACCACCAAATTGCAGGCGGCCCAGATTGCGACCAAGTCAGGCGTACCTGTCTTTATCTGCTCTTCAAAAGAGGATACCGCTCTCTTACAGGCGGTCACCCAGGCCAACCGTGGCACCCTCTTTTTAGCAGATGACCATGCCATGAACCAACGTAAGCAGTGGATGGCCTTCTATGCTCGGACAGACGCGGCGGTTGAAGTGGATGCAGGAGCAGTTGATGCTATGTTGCACCAGGGACGCAGTTTGTTAGCTACTGGTGTCAAAGCCCTCGAAGGTGACTTTGAAGTGGGGCAGGTCGTAGAGGTTTATAGTCAAGCAGACCATCGTTTGATTGGTAAAGGGCGGGTCAAACTGTCCTCCAAGGACTTGCAGGACCAGTTGGCAAATGGCAGAGCGGAGGGCGTGTTGATTCACCGCAACGATTGGGTGAGCTTATAGTCGTTCAGTTTATCTTGATTATGTTGACGAACGAGCAAACTGAAAGACTAAATAGGAGAAATTTATGACAACAACTCAAGCATTATTAGATAGTTTATTGACCCACAAGGCCTCTATCAACCTTGCAACAACAGAACAGAAAAATCAGGCCTTGTCAGCTATGGCAGACCAGTTGGTTGCTCAGACGGAGGCAATTTTAGCCGGCAATGCCATTGATATGGAAAATGCCCAAGGCAAGATTAGCCAGGTTATGCAGGATAGATTGCTCCTGACTGCTGAACGGATTGAAGCCATGGCAGATGGCATTCGTGCCTTGATTGACTTGCCAGATCCTGTCGGACTAGTATTGGAAGAATCCACTCGGGCAGACGGCTTGAACATTCGCAAGAAGTCCATTCCCTTTGGCTTGGTGGGAATGATTTACGAAAGCCGTCCAAATGTGACCTCGGATGCCGCTGCTTTGGCAATCAAGAGCGGAAACGCAGTCATTTTGCGTGGAGGCAAGGAAGCCTTTCATTCGGCTCAGGCCATTGTCACAGCCCTCAAGGCTGGTTTGGAACAGGCTGGTCTTTCTCCAAAGGTCATTGAGTTGGTTCAAGACACCAGCCGTGCCTCTGCGACGGAGTTGATGACTGCAAAAGGCAAGATTGACCTCTTGGTGCCACGTGGCGGTGCAGGTTTGATTCAAGCCGTCGTTGAAAATGCGACTGTGCCAGTTATCGAAACAGGCACAGGCATCTGCCATGTCTATGTGGACAAGGATGCGGATTTGGATAAGGCCCTTCAGATTGTGGTCAACGCTAAAACCAGTCGTCCCTCAGTCTGCAATGCGGCGGAAATCTTGCTAGTTCACGAAGCTATTGCCAGCCAATTCCTACCTCGCTTGGAAGAAGCTCTTTCTGGTCAGATGGAATTACGTGCTGACAGTCAGGCGCAGGCTATTCTCAACCAAGCCACACCAGCAGGCGACCAAGATTTTGACACGGAATTTTTAGACTATATCATGGCTGTCAAAGTCGTTTCAAACGTAGAAGAGGCTATCAGTCACATCGCTCAACACTCGACAGGGCACAGCGAGGCCATCGTGACGGAAAACAGCCAAACGGCTGAACTTTTCACACTCCATGTGGACTCAGCGGCGGTCTATGTCAATGCCTCGACCCGCTTCACAGACGGTGGCGAGTTCGGTCTGGGCTGCGAGTTGGGCATTTCCACTCAGAAGATGCACGCTCGTGGTCCTATGGGCCTGCGTGAGATGACCACCTACAAGTACATCATCACAGGCGACGGCCACATTCGTTAGGAGGACAAGATGAAGATTGGATTTATCGGACTGGGCAACATGGGAACGGCCCTGGCACAAGCGGTCAGCCAGCAGCCAGATACCCAGCTCCTTCTCAGCAACCACAACCCAGCAAAAGCCCAGGCACTTCAAGAGAAGGTGGGTGGTCAACTTTTGTCTAATGGGGAAATAGCAGAGCAGGCCGAGGTGATTTTCCTTGGGGTCAAACCTCACCTGATTCAGACAGTCTTGTCAGGCTTACAGGATCAGATTAGCCAGAATCCGTCGGCTATCTGGATTTCCATGGCAGCGGGGGTGACCATTGACAGTCTGGCAGAATTTCTGTCGGCAGACAAACTCATCCGTATCATGCCCAATACACCTGTCGCTATCGGCCAGGGCATGACGACCTATAGCTTGGTCAATCCAGAGCTCACTCCGCTATTGGAACAAATCCTAGAAAAATCAGGCAAGGTCCAGCAGTTGTCAGAGAGCCTGATCGACGCAGCAACGGCTATCGCAGGCTGCGGTCCAGCCTTCGTCTATCAGATGATTGAGGCCCTGACCGATGCCGGTGTGCAGAACGGGCTGACGGCTCAAGATGCCAAGGTTTTGGCGGCTCAAACCTTGGCTGGAACTGCTCAGATAGTCTTGAATAGCGACAAGCACCCAGCCCAGCTGAGACAGGAAGTGACCTCGCCAGGCGGCTCGACTATTGCAGGCGTGGTAGCTCTTGAAAAAGAAGGTTTCCGTTACGCCATTATTAAGGCAGTCGCCGCCGCCCTCAAAAAGACTAGAAAATTAGGCCAAAAATAGAAGACAGCAAAAAACGGGACTTTTAATCCAATGTCATTAAGTTAGCTAACCTATCACGTTTTGTGGTAGGTTAGTTTTTTATGTTACACTAGAAATAAAAGGGGAAAAGTCATGCTAGATCAGATTAAAGTTCATTTACTTGATAGTATTAACGACATCGTTTCCACCGCAAACCAGTTTGTGCTTCATCCTGAAAAAGATTTTAGTCGGAAAAGTCAGCTAACGATGAAAACCATGATTCAAGCTATACTGACCATGGGAGGCAATACCTTATCTAAAGAGCTACTTGATTTAGAGTTGCCAGTCACTCAATCTGCCTTTGTCCAACGACGATATCGGATCAAACATCAAGCTTTTAAAACCCTGTTTGCCAATATTACTTCTAAAATTCCAACTTCTAAAGATCTCCCTATCCTAGCTGTTGATGGTAGTGATGTGGTTCTACCAAGAAATCGTTCTGATAAAACGACCTCTTTTCAAACTGGACCACACCACACTCCTTACAATCTCATTCATATCAATGCTCTCTACAATCTTGAACAAGAGATTTATCACGATTTACGGATTCAGGATAATCGGGAGTTTGATGAGCGTGCGGCTTTTATTGATATGATGGAGAGCTGTCCCTTTCGAGCAAGCTCTAGTTATTATGGACAGAGGGTATGAGTCCTACAATGTCATGGCTCACTGCCAAGAAAGAAATTGGTCCTATATTATTCGTATTCGTGACGGGAATCATTCTATGAAGTCAGGATTTAATCTCCCTGACACCTCTTGTTTTGATGAGGTATTTGACCTAAACATCTGTCGCAAACAAACCAATGAGATGAAACACCTGTATCGGTACTTCCCTAATCAGTATCATTTTTTACCTCATAATGCTTCCTTTAACTTTTTACCAAACTCTAGCCGAAAATGTGAGCCAATCAGTTTTTATGACCTTCATTTCCGAATGGTGCGTCTAGAAATCAAGCCAGGTTTCTTTGAAACTTTGGTGACAAATACCGATTATTCTCCGGAAAAATTAAAAGATCTCTATGCTTACAGATGGGGCATAGAGACCAGTTTTCGTGACCTAAAATATAGTATCGGTCTGACTCATTTTCATGCGAAAAAGAAGGAAGGGATTCTCCAAGAAATCTACGCTCGCTTTATCAACTTTAATGTTTGTAAATGGCTAACCTCACACGTTACCATTAAAACATCAAAGTTAAAACAGACTTATAAAATTTGTTTTTCAGACGCTGTTTATGCCTGTCGAAAATTTCTTAGAGCTGAACTCACTTCCTTCCAATTGGAAACCTACATTGCCAAACATTTATCCATCATCCGACCCAATCGAACCTTCCAAAGAAAGATAAAAAGCAAGGCACCTGTAAGCTTCACTTATAGAATATCATAATAGTTAAAAATTTGGGTTAAAAACCTTCCTTTTTGTGCGCCCTAAATACAAAAACTATTCCCGTTTTGTCATGAACTGCTCAGACGAGAATAGTTTCTTTAGCTACTTAAATGCTTAACTTAATGACATTGGACTTTTAATCCCGTTTTGTTTTTTCCTTGATCCATTGACTAACGTTGGACAGGGTTTTGCTTTGCTCTGCCTTGCGTTTTTGTTCGTGGACAAAATCTGCAAAGCTTTGCTTGACGCCGTCCTTTTGAACCTTGTCCTGCAAATCATGCCATTTCTTTTTAAGGTTGCTGGAAGTCCGTTCGTAATAAATCTCTAAAATTTCTTCTTTTGATTTATAATTGCGATAGAAAGCGTTGCGAGAAACTCCCGCTTTACGAACCAATTCAGATACCGAAATTTGCTTGAGCTCCTTTTTCTCTAGGAGAAATAGCAGAGCAGTTTCTATTGATTCCTTAGTCAGTTGATTCGCTTCTTTATTTGATTGATAGAGGTTTTTCAAAGATTGGGGTGAAATTTTACGACCTGCCATAGTTTTCCTTTTCCGAGTGTCACATCTGAAAGAAAATGCTTTCAGATGGGGTAGTTTAATGATATAATTGTAAGTAAATAGAGATTTATTGTCAAATAAAAAAGTAAAATTGGAAATGAGAATATTATGTCAAAATGGAAAATTGTTGCAGATTCGGGCTGCGACTATCGTCAATTAGCTAATCTAGCTCCGGATACTGAATTTATTAGTGTGCCACTTACCATCCAGGTTGGAGAACAAGCATTTGTTGATGATGCGAGCTTGGATATTGATCACATGATGGAGGTGATGGAAGCATCTAAGTCTGCAGCTGGGTCGGCATGTCCAAGTCCGCAGGCTTATCAGGCAGCTTTTGAGGGAGCTGAGAACATTATCGTTGTGACGATTACAGGTGGGCTATCGGGTAGTTTTAATGCGGCACGTGTAGCTAGGGATATGTATATAGAAGAGCATCCGACTGTCAATATCCATTTGATAGATAGTTTGTCAGCTAGTGGGGAAATGGATTTACTTGTAGACGAAATCAATCGATTAATTGGTTCAGGATTAGATTTTCCACAAGTAGTAGAAGCGATAACTCACTATCGGGAACACAGTAAGCTCCTCTTTGTTTTAGCGAAGGTTGATAATCTTGTTAAGAATGGAAGACTGAGCAAATTGGTAGGCACTGTCGTTGGTCTTCTCAATATCCGTATGGTTGGTGAGGCAAGTGCTGAAGGAAAATTAGAGTTGCTTCAAAAGACGCGTGGTCATAAGAAATCTGTGACAGCGGCCTTTGAAGAAATGAAAAAAGCAGGCTATGATGGTGGTCGAATTGTCATGGCCCACCGCAACAATGCCAAGTTTTTCCAACAATTCTCAGAGTTGGTAAAAGCAAGTTTTCCAACGGCTGTTATTGACGAAGTTGCAACATCAGGTCTATGCAGTTTTTATGCTGAAGAAGGCGGACTTTTGATGGGCTATGAAGTGAAAGCGTGATTCACAGAGTAATACTCAATGAAAATCAAAAGTAGCCTAGGAAACGAAGTCGAAGATAGAACTCTGTTACTATCTTATTTCAAGGTAACAGGCTGAAAACCTCCACTGGGGCTTTTCGCTCATCAAGGCTCTTGACAACGGATAATTTTGATTTTCGAAGAGTATAACAATTTTGGGATGTAATTTCCACTATAGAATAATCCCCCTCGTCTTTTAAGTTCGAGGGGGATTATTTGCATGAGGTTATTAGATTTCATTCATTCAAATATCTTACAAGTTGCTCCAGTTTATCTGCAAAATCTTGTTCAAAGAAGATCTGTAAGAAATCAGCTTTCTGTCCACTGAAATAATAACATTTGCCAAACATGTGTTGGATGCTAGGCGAAAGAATCCCCTTGCTTAGCTGAAAGGTCACGCTCCCTTTGGAAATTCGAAACGGGATGTTCAAAGCGTATTTCTCTAAACAATCTTTTATTTTATTCCACTGAGCGTGATAAATATGATGAAGATGCTGTGTGTTCCGTGCAAACATACCGTTATCAATGTAGAGCGATAGAGCTTTTTGCATGATAAGATTGGTATCGTAGTCGATTAGACTCTTATGTTTGATGAAGGTATCACGTAGCTGATTAGGAAGGCTGATTGCACCGATTCGGAGGGCAGGAAAGAGTGTCGGTGTAAAAGATTTTATGTAGATGACACGATTATCTGTATCAAGATAGTGTAAAGGTAGGCTATGACTAGAATCGAAATCTGCTAAATAGTCATCCTCAATGATGTAGACATCGTATTGCTTTGCTAATTTTACGATGGCTGTTTTTGTTGCTATATCATAAGTTGAACCGAGAGGGTTGTGCAAGCGAGGAATTGTGTAGAAAAACTTAATTTTTCCAGTTTGGAAGATACTTTCCAATTCTTCTAGGTCAATTCCATCTAAATCCCGTTCAATTGTTTGATAGGGGATTCCTTGATGTCGAATGAGCTCTATCATTCGTGAATAGGTAGGGTTCTCTATCAAGATTTCCGTTTTTCCAGCCAAGGTTTCCATTTGTGTGAGAATATATAGAGCTTGTTGGCTACCAGCTGTGATAACCAGCTGGTCTTTTTTTGTATAGACATGATAATCCATTAACAGACTTTGAACGGAGGAAATCAATTCCGCTAATCCCTCTTGCTGGTGATAGTAGTTGAATAGGTAATTTTCCCGCCCAATAAGACTTTCGTTTAGACAAATTCGAAAATCTTCATAGGGTAATTCTTGAAAGTCTGCAGGATTGAGCTCTACAGTATGGTCTTGGAAATCTCTATCTTCTAAGATATAATAACCGCTTTTTTCGACAGCGTAGATCTTGTTTTGGTATTTTAATTCCAACATAGCCTTTTGGACAGTGTCTTTGCTACAATGATATTGCTCGCTGAGTTGACGGATAGAAGGTAATTTCTCTCCACGTTTGAATCGGTGTTCCTCTATTCCAGTCAAAATATCTTGGATGATAACTTGATATTTTTTCATCTAGGCCCCCTTTTTTATAGACTATGTTACTAGCTAGTATATAAGAAAAATTGAAGAAAGACAATATATGAATGATGGGGTTGAGGTTCAGGAATTAAGCTACTCTATGGTATAATTAAGTGATGAAAATAATTATACCTAATGCAAAAGAAGTAAATACAACTCTAGAGAATGCCTCGTTTTATCCCCTGTCTGATCGAAGCAAGCAGGTGCTGGATGCCATAAGTCAATTTGATGTAAAAAAGATGGCTGCCTTTTATAAATTGAATGAAGCAAAGGCTGAGTTAGAAGCTGATCGTTGGTATCGAATCAGGACAGGTCAAGCAAAAACCTATCCAGCCTGGCAGTTATATGATGGTCTCATGTATCGTTATATGGATAGGCGAGATATAGATTCGAAAGAAGAAAATTACCTACGTGACCATGTTCGTGTAGCGACAGCCTTATACGGATTGATTCATCCTTTTGAATTCATTTCACCTCACCGCTTAGATTTTCAAGGGAGCTTAAAGATAGGCAATCAGTCTTTGAAACAGTATTGGCGACCGTATTATGACCAAGAAGTTGGTGACGATGAACTGATTCTCTCACTGGCTTCGTCAGAATTTGAGCAGGTGTTTTCTCCACAGATTCAGAAAAGATTAGTTAAAATTCTTTTCATGGAAGAAAAAGCAGGTCAGCTAAAAGTTCACTCGACTATATCAAAAAAAGGTAGAGGAAGATTGCTGTCCTGGTTGGCTAAGAACAATATTCAGGAATTATCGGACATTCAAGATTTTAAGGTGGATGGCTTTGGATATTGTACTGAAAAATCAACAGAGAATCAGCTGACTTTCATACGCTCAGTTAAAATATGAAAAAAAGAACAAGATATGAACAAGATTGAACAAGATAACGTTTTTCATCACTAAATATGGCTATGTGGCTAGTAAAATATTGTTTTTTGTGATACAATAGGTGAGTTATAAGTAAAAGGAAGGTTGTTTATGAAGAAGAGAAGCAGATGGAGGAAATCGCCTAAGCTTAAGTTGGTAAATTTTGCGCTTTGGGGGCTATATGCCATTATTCTATGTCTGTTCTTAGTGACTATGTATCGCTATAACATCCTAGATTTTCGGTATTTGAACTATATTGTAACAATCCTGTTGATAGGGGTTGCAGTATTGACTGGCTTGTTGATGTGGCGTAAGAAAGCACGCATATTTATAGCACTCGTACTTATTTTTTCACTGGTCATCACTTCTGTCGGAATCTATGGAATGCAAGAAGTTGTAAAATTTTCAACACGACTAAATTCAAATTCGACATTTTCAGAATATGAAATGAGCATCCTCGTCCCAGCAAATAGTGAGATTACAGATGTTCGACAGGTCACTAATGTACTTGCTCCGGCTGAATACGATCAAGACAACATCACTGCTTTATTAAATGATATTTCCAAAATGGAGTCTACTCAATTAACTACAAGTCCGACGACCTCTTATCTAACAGCCTACCAAGCTATGCTAAATGGTGAGAGTCAAGCAATGATTTTCAATGGAGTTTTTACCAATATTTTAGAAAATGAGGATCCAGACTTCTCTTCAAAAGTGAGGAAAATATATAGTTTTAAGGTGACTCAGACTGTTGATACAGCTACTAAGCAGGTGAGTGGAGACAGTTTTAATATCTATATTAGTGGCATTGATACATATGGCCCAATTTCGTCTGTTTCGCGTTCAGATGTTAATATTATTATGACTATTAATCGAGCTACACATAAGATTTTATTGACAACTACTCCACGAGATTCTTATGTTGCTATCGCAGATGGTGGGCAAAATCAATACGACAAATTAACTCATGCTGGTATTTATGGTGTCAATGCCTCTGTGCATACCTTGGAAAATCTTTATGGTATCAATATCAGTAATTATATCCGTCTCAACTTTACATCCTTCCTACAGTTGATTGATTTGGTTGGAGGTATCGATGTAGAAAACACCCAAGAGTTTACAAGTTTACATGGAAACTATCATTTTCCAGTTGGTAGGATTCATATGGATGCAGAACAAGCACTTGGTTTCGTGCGTGAACGTTATTCACTCGAAGGCGGAGATAATGATCGAGGTCAAAATCAAGAAAAAGTCATTTCAGCACTTATAAAAAAATTGAGCTCACCAGAGAATTTGCATAATTATCGAGCTATTTTAAATAGTTTAGAAGGCTCTATTCAAACAGACCTAAGTATTAAAACAATTATAGAACTTGTTAATACGCAATTAGAATCCGGCACACAGTTTACCGTGGAGTCACAAGCATTGGCTGGAAGTGGGCGAACAGACTTACCCTCTTATGCCATGCCGGATTCACAACTTTATATGTTAGAAATAAACCAAGAAAGTTTGGAACAAGCAAAAACTGCTATTCAGTCAGTATTGGATGGAAATTAAAAAATAGGAGAAAACATGAATAATCAAGAAATGAATACAATAGAAATTGATATTTTATTCTTACTGAAAACGATTTGGAGAAGGAAAATCGTTATCCTTTTGATGGCACTACTAAGTGCAGGTTTGGCTTTCGCATATAGTAGTTTTTTGGTAACACCGCAATATGATTCGACAACTCGTATTTATGTAGTTGGGCAACATGCTGAAGCTGGTGTAGGAGTGACTAACCAGGATCTTCAGGCAGGAACTTACCTTGTAAAAGATTATAAGGAAATTATTTTATCACAAGATGTACTTTCGCAGGTTGTATCGGAGTTAAATTTAGAAGATAATTTGAAAGAAAAAGTTTCGGTATCGATTCCTGTTGATACTCGTATAGTTTCTATCACTGTGCGTGATTCGAACCCAAATGAGGCAGCTCGCATCGCAAATAGCCTCCGTAGTTTTGCGGCACAAAAAATTATAGAGGTCACAAAAGTGAGCGATGTTACAACACTCGAGGAGGCTGTCCCAGCAGAGGAGCCATCAACTCCTAATACCAAACGCAATATCTTGCTTGGTTTATTAGGCGGCAGTATCTTGGCAACAGGTCTCGTGTTGGTTATGGAAATTTTGGATGACCGTGTAAAACGTCCTCAGGATATCGAAGAGGTAATGGGATTGACATTGCTAGGTGTAGTGCCAGATTCGAAGAAATTGAAATAGGAGAAAAATATGGCGACATTAGAAATTGCACGTACGAAGAAAGAATTAGTAAATAAGACGGAAGAATATTTTAACGCTATCCGTACGAATATTCAACTCAGTGGGGCAGATATTAAAGTGGTTGGCATAACTTCTGTCCAATCAAATGAAGGAAAGAGTACAACTGCAGCTAGTCTTGCTATTGCCTATGCTCGTTCTGGCTACAAGACAGTCTTGGTTGATGCCGATATTCGAAACTCAGTGATGTCAGGTTTCTTTAAGCCAATTACGAAAATTACAGGTTTAACTGATTATTTAGCAGGAACAACCGATTTGTCTCGGGGGTTATGTGAAACAAATATTCCGAATTTAACAGTTATCGAGTCTGGTAAAATATCACCAAACCCAACTGCCCTTTTGCAAAGTAAGAATTTTGAGAACTTATTAGCTACTCTTCGTCGGTATTTTGACTATGTGATTGTAGATTGTCCACCACTAGGGATGGTAATCGATGCGGCAATTATTGCCCAGAAGTGTGATGCAATGGTTTTAGTAGCAGAGGCAGGACATGTTAAACGTTCAGCCGTGAAAAAAGTAAAGGAACAGTTGGAGCAAACTGGAACACCGTTCTTAGGCGTTATCTTGAACAAGTATGATATTGCAACTGAGAAATATGGTGATTATGGAAATTATGGTAACTATGGAAATTACGGTAAAAAAGCTTGATTTTTATTATATGAGCTTTGATTAAGTAGGTGTTAGTATGATTGATATTCATTCGCATATTATATTTGGTGTGGATGATGGTCCAAAGACAATTGAAGAGAGTCTAGATTTGATAGGAGAAGCTTATCGCCAGGGGGTTCGCTTCATAGTTGCTACTTCTCATAGACGAAAAGGGATGTTTGAAACTCCTGAGAAAATTATTATGACTAATTTTGTTCAAGTAAAAGAGAGAGTTAAAGTAGCTTATCCAGAAATGACTTTATGTTATGGAGCGGAACTTTACTATAATAAAGATATCCTAAGTAAACTCGAAAAAAAGGAAGTTCCAACTCTTAATGGAACGCGCTATATTCTCCTAGAATTTAGTAAGAATACTCCTTGGAAAGAAATCCAAGAGGCTGTGAATGAAGTAATGTTACTTGGACTGACTCCACTACTTGCCCATATAGAGCGTTATGATGCTCTGGCATTTCAGTCAGAGCGGGTAGAAGAGTTAATCGACAAGGGGTGTTATACTCAAATTAATAGCAACCATGTGTTAAAACCAGGTTTAATTGGTGACCGAGCAAAAGAGTTTAAGAAACGGGCACGGTACTTTTTAGAGCAGGATTTGGTGCACTGTGTGGCTAGTGATATGCATAATTTGATAGCCCGACCTCCTTTTATGAGTGATGCTTATAAGCTAATTAAAAAGGAATTTGGCGAAGATAAAGCAAAAACCTTACTGAAAAAAAATCCTCTTATGTTATTAAAGAATCAAGTCTTTTGATTTTTTTAATTTCAAGAATTTGAGGCATAGATATGGCTAATTATTTATAGCTTATGCACTTTTTATTAAATTGGAGAGAATATGATTAATACAAATGGGCATCGCCAGATACGTTTGGCAATCCTTGAGTTAGTTGCGGTAGTTTTTGCCGTATTTATAACAAGTCAATTTCCTGATTCAGATCTCAATCGTACAGGTATTTTATCAATTATTGTACTGCATTTTTTTGCTTTCAATTTATCTAAACTTTATGTAGAAATTGAAAGTCGAGGATACTTAGCAGAAATGGAAAAAACATTAATTTATAGTCTAATTTTTGCATTTCTACTGACTTTCGTGTCGTTCATGTTAGAAAAAGAGGTTGAGATATCTAGAAGAGGGGTTGTCTATTTTTCTATTATCAATTTTTGTTTGGTCTATCTTTCAAACTGCTTTGTTCGGAAATACAAACATTTTTTTCTAATTACTAGGAATCAACAAAAGAATACTTTGCTTATAACCACGCCTGAACGTTTCCAGTTAATGAAAGATTTATTTGAATCGGAATTATTAGCAGCTAAATATTTAGTTGGAGTCGTCATTTTGGGCGAGATAACGGATGAACTGGAGTTAGTTACTCCAATTATCCCTGTTGATAAGGCAGTGGATTTTGCAACTCATGAAGTAGTTGATCATGTTTTTATAAATCTTCCTAGTGAATTTTATGATTTGAAAGTTTTTGTTTCAGAATTTGAAATATTAGGGATAGATGTTAGTGTTGATATTAATTCGTTTGATTTTCAAGCTTTGCGGAACAAAAAGATTCAGCAAGTTGGTGATCACAGTATAGTTACTTTTTCTTCTAATTTCTATAAAACCAACCATATCTTTTTGAAGCGACTTCTTGATATTTTGGGTTCCATAGTTGGTTTGATTTTTTGCGGTTTAGTTTCTGTAGTTCTAGTTCCTTTGATTCGGAAGGATGGAGGACCGTCAATCTTTGTACAAAAACGTGTTGGGAAGAATGGACGAGTTTTTAAGTTTTATAAATTCCGTTCTATGCATATTGATGCAGAGGAGCGCAAAAAAGAGCTTTTAGCACAAAATCAGATGCAAGGTGGAATGTTTAAGATGGATAACGATCCAAGGATTACTCCGATTGGTCACTTTATCCGTAAAACCAGTCTAGATGAGCTGCCACAATTTTACAATGTTCTCCGTGGGGATATGAGTTTGGTTGGTACTAGACCACCAACAGTTGATGAATTTGAAAAATATTCTCCCAGTCAAAAGCGCCGTTTAAGCTTTAAACCTGGTATTACTGGGTTATGGCAAGTAAGTGGCAGAAGCAATATAACGAATTTTGACGAAGTAGTAAAACTTGATATGGAGTATATTGATAATTGGACGATTTGGTCTGATGTAAAAATTCTGTTGAAAACTTTAGTAGTGGTATTTAAAAGAGAAGGAAGTAAGTAGGCTACTTTTATGTTATATTTTAAAAGGGCTAAAATAAGTCATGAAGAGTATTTATATTATTGGTTCTAAAGGTATCCCCGCAAAGTATGGTGGATTTGAAACTTTTGTAGAAAAATTGACTGAATACAAAAAATCAACTGATGTTCAGTACTATGTAGCTTGCATGCGTGAGAATTCTATGAAATCTGGTCTTACAGATGATTTTTTTGAGTATAATGGCGCCAAATGTTTTAATGTAGATGTTCCTAATATTGGACCAGCTCGAGCTATCGCATATGACATAATCGCTCTAAATAAAGCCATTGCCATTGCAGAAGAAAACCAGGATAGAGCACCAATTTTTTACGTTTTAGCATGCCGAATTGGACCATTTATTTTGAATATTAAAAGAAGAATCGAAGCCATCGGTGGTACTCTTTGGGTTAATCCAGATGGACATGAATGGTTGAGAGAAAAATGGAGTTACCCTGTTCGTCGTTACTGGAAATTTTCTGAACGACTGATGATAAAATATGCTGACTTAGTAGTATGCGATAGTATAAATATTGAGGAATATATTCGACGGTATTATAAGAAATATAATCCAGTAACTAAATATATTGCTTACGGTACTGATGTTGCTAGATCTATATTGACTCAGGATAGTAAGAGCGTTCGCGCTTGGTATGGTGAAAAACAATTAGTAGAGAATAATTATTATCTTGTAGTTGGTCGCTTTGTTCCAGAGAACAACTATGAGACTATGATTCGTGAGTTTATGAAATCAAGTTCAAAAAAAGATTTTGTCCTAATTACGAATGTAGAGCAAAATGCTTTCTATCTTAAGCTAAAGAGAGAGACTGGATTTGATAAAGATTCAAGAATTAAATTTGTCGGAACGGTCTATGATCAAGAGCTTCTGAAATATATTCGAGAGAATGCTTTTGCCTATCTCCATGGTCATGAAGTAGGTGGAACAAATCCTTCACTACTAGAAGCACTGTCATCAACTAAGTTAAATCTCCTTTTAGATGTGGGGTTCAACCGTGAAGTTGGCGAAGAGGGTGCAATTTATTGGAAAAAGGATAATCTTCATAACATTATTGAGGAAAGCGAGCAATTCTCTGACCAAGAAATTGAAAAAATGAATATTAGCTCAAATTTGCAAGTACAAAGTAAGTTTACTTGGCCATTTATTGTTGACGAATATGAGAAGTTATTTAAAGGATAGGTAATGAAAAGGATATTGTATCTCCATGCAGGAGCAGAACTTTACGGAGCTGACAGGGTTCTTTTAGAGTTAATAAAAGGTTTAAATAAGAATGAATTTGAGGCACATGTTATCCTGCCGATTGACGGAATACTTGTATCTGCACTAAAAGAAGTAGGCGCAAAAGTAGAAATCATTAACTACCCTATTTTGCGTCGTAAGTACTTCAATCCCAAAGGGATTCTGAACTATTTCATGTCGTATAATCGCTATTCTAAGCAGGTTGCGAAATACGCTCAAAGTAATAATATAGATTTAATTCATAATAATACAACAGCTGTATTAGAAGGAATTTATCTAAAAAAGAAATTAAAGCTTCCACTTATATGGCATGTACACGAGATTATTGTAAGACCAAAAGTTATTTCTGATTTTATTAATTTTTTAATGGGGCGTTATGCAGATAGAATCATAACAGTTTCAAATGCTGTTGCTACCCATATAAGAAAATCTCGATTTATTGATGATGAGCAAGTGAACGTCATTTATAATGGGATTGATAATACAGTGTATCATCAAATAGACGCTACAAAGGTTCGTGAAAAGTTTGGAATTTCTAGAGATTCTATTGTTATTGGGATGGTTGGGCGAGTTAATGCTTGGAAAGGGCAAGGAGATTTTGTAGAGGCTGTAACTCCAATTTTAGAGAAAAATTCAACAGCTATTGCTTTCATAGCAGGAAGTGCTTTTGAGGGAGAGGAGTGGAGAGTTGAAGAACTAGATGATAGAATTTCTTCACTTTCAGTTTCTTCACAAATTAAACGCATTGATTATTATTCCAATACTACTGAATTATATAATATGTTTGATATATTTGTACTCCCAAGTACAAATCCGGATCCACTGCCAACTGTAGTTTTAGAAGCGATGGCTTGTGGAAAGCCAATTGTTGGCTATCGTCATGGTGGTGTCTGTGAGATGGTAAAAGAGAAAGTAAATGGTTTTTTAGCAACTCCAAATTTATCAAATGAGTTATCTGAAGTTATTACACAACTTTTAGAAAATGCTAATTTAAGAAATCAATTCGGGAAAAACTCTTTGAAACGACAAAAGGAATTTTTTTCTCTGAACAGTTATATTACTAACTTTGAAGAGGAATACTCAAAAATAAAATATTTTAAAAGATAATATTAGGTTGAGGTAGAATAAGTGAATAGGGAAATTTCCTTATGTGATAAATTTATAATATGCAGAAGTGCCTTTTATAAAGTTTTTCGAGGATTATTAACAAAAATTTTTCTAAAGAAATCTAATGGTTTACTATTCATTGGTAAATATGTGACAATTAGTCATGGAAAAAATATTGTTTGTGGTAAAAACGTTAAATTTGAAGACTATTCTGAGATTCATGGACTGTGCAAAGAGGGATTAGTTTTTGGTAATGGCGTGACCATTGGACGAGGAGTGATGATTCGTCCATCATCATATTATGGTGTTGGTGAAATAGGAAAAGGTTTGACAATCGGTGATAATTCCTCAATTGGTCCGAATACTTATGTAGGCTGTGCGGGTAAAATTACAATAGGAAATAATGTGATGTTCGGTCCAAGGTGTAGTCTTTTTGCAGAAAATCATGTTTTTAGTGATAAAAGGAATAGCATTAAGAATCAAGGTGTTGTGCAAAAAGGTATTACGATTGAAGACGACTGTTGGGTAGGCAGTAATTGTATAATTCTTGATGGTGTGACAATTGGAAAGGGTAGTGTTATTGGTGCAGGAACATTAATATCCAAGGATGTGCCTGCGGGCAGTATTATCATTGATAGACGTAACCGTGAGGATAAAATGCGAACCTAAATGGTGTAAGTAAAAATGGAAAATGTATTATTAAGCGTTATTATTCCTGTCTATCAGGTTGAAAAATATTTAAAACGGTGTATTAATAGTGTTTTAGCTCAAAAATTTAACAGCTATGAAATAATTTTAGTAGATGATGGGAGTACCGACTCGTCACCTGAAATTTGTGATGAATATTCTATTGAGTATCCTCATATTTCCGTAATTCATAAGGAAAATGGTGGGTTGTCTGATGCTCGAAATGTCGGGATAAAACATGCTGCAGGAGAGTATATATTTTTTCTTGATTCAGATGATTGGATTAGTCCAACAATGTTTGAAAGTTTGAAAGAAATTATTTCTTCTAAAAAGCATGATATTATACATTTTGACTTACAGTTTTGTAAAAACGAACAATCTAATTGTGTGAAATGTGAATTGAATGAAAAGGAGTTTTCAGGGATTGTAGCATTTCAAAAAATGTTAGAATGTACAGATATTACAAGCTTTTCAACAGATAAATTATACAGAGTTTCTTTGTTTTTAGAGAATCGAATAGAATTTCCTGTAGGTGCGTACTATGAGGATTTAGGGACAATTTATAAATTGTTTTTAGTAGCAGATTCGGTTTATTATACTAATCAGGTTTACTATTATTATTTTTTAGGGAATGAGGCGGCAATTACTAGATCGTGGTCTGAAAAAAAATTTTTGGATATGTTTCGATTCTATTCGGAAATGTTTGAAGTGTCCTTGCAGAACCAGTATATTAACAACAGATTAGCTAGAACTTACTATAGTAATGGTCTTGTTCACATATTGACGAAATTATATGAAAGTCAAAGTTATGATTTAATAGCGAAAGAAATTTCACAGACATTGCGTGATAATAAAGTGCCGTTACGATCATTACGAAGATATTACCACTATAACAAATATTTGTTATATAGGTTAGGGTTGCTTAAGATTGTTATCAATATTAAAGAGTTTTTCAAAAAGTTAGGGTAAAAGTTTTAAAATATGAAAAAAACATTATTATTATTCGAACAAATTGAGACATTTGAACAATTTTTTGCTACCAATATATCACATCCGCTAGTTGATGTTTATACCCCTTATAGAGCTGTCTCATCACAAGTAGCGCACAATATACGAGCGATTTCTAAAAGATTACCAGGAGATTTTTTTCACCGGTACTGGCTTGAAGCTTGGAAAGATAATTTAGCTAATTATGATACTATAGTTGTTTTTGATAATGCAGTCACACCAAAATTATTGAAATATATTAAGGAGCATATTTCTAGTCAAACTGCGCTAAAAATTTGGTTATGGAATGTTCCAAATGAACATATTGATTATTTAAAAGAAAATTTTGATGTCTATTGTTTTGATAAAACATATTCAGAAAAGCAAGGATTATCTTTTATTGAACAGTTCTATATCTTAGATAATATTCGAGAGGAACAGACTGAGTTATTACAAGATTTTTATTTTATAGGTGTGGATAAAGGGCGTTTAGAACAGATATACCAATTAGCTGAAATTATCGAAGATTCGCAAATGACGTATTTATTTGATATTTTTAGTAATGCTAGAAATTCTGACTATAAAGGTATTAATTATTTAGATACTAAAATCACTTACTCTGAAATTATTGAAAAAATCCAACAATCCAAAGCCATTGTTGAGATAAATAAAGAAGGGCAAATGGGACTGACACTACGGGCATTAGAGTCAATTTTCTTTAAAAGGAAATTGATTACAACAAATAGTTGTGTTAAAAATTATGATTTTTACCATCCAAATAATATTTTTGTATTGGAACAATCAACAGCTGAAGATTTGATAGAATTTATGAGTAAACCTTATGTGTCATTGCCGGAATCTACAATAGAAAAGTATTCATTTAGTAATTGGATTAGCACTATTACTAAATAGTTATAGAGGTATTACTATGAAGTTGACATTTTGCCTCCCAGAGATAAGTCAAGTACCAATGGGAGGGTACAAAATAATTTTTGAATATGCTAATCGATTAGTTGATAGAGGGCATGAAGTATCTATCGTTTTTTTAACACACACGGTTTGGAATCGTTTGACAAACAATAGCTTCATTAAATCAATTGTAGGGCAATTAAGAGGTAGAAATGAACCTTCATGGTTTAGTTTAGACTCTAAAATTCAAAAAATAATGACACCGTATTTAGATGGTAGAGAATTTCCTGATGCAGACTTTGTTTTTGCTACAGCAGCAACAACGGCAGGGTATGTAAAATCTTTACCGAATCGTTGCGGGGAAAAATGCTACTTTATACAAGACTTTGAAACTTGGTTACTTCCGGAAGAAGAAGTTATAGAGACATTTAGTTACGGCTTTATCAATTTTACTGTATCAAATTGGTTGAATGATCTTGTAAAGTCCTATACTAGTGATGAGACTATTTGTTTACCGAATCCCATTGATACGGAATTTTTTAAGGTTATTAATCCTATTGAAAATCGTAATTCTCTGTCGTTGGGGATGTTGTACCATGAAGGCGAGCACAAAGGGATACCGTATGCTTTAGAGGCTATTGAAAAAGTGAAAAATAAGTATCCAGAAGTGACAGTAAATATTTTTGGTGTACCTGAACGCCCAAGGAGTTTACCAAGGTATTTCAATTATGTTCAGAAAGCAACTCAAGAAGAGTTATTGGAACTATATAATAATACAGCTATTTTTGTATGTGCTACAATAGATGAAGGATTTGGTTTGACTGGTGCTGAAAGTATGGCCTGTGGCTGTGCTTTGGTTTCAACTGCTTACAGCGGTGTGTTTGAGTATGCAAAACACGAAGTAAATGCATTGCTTTCGCCAATAAAAGATAGTCAGACTCTCGCAGATAATATTATTCGATTAATTGCAGATCAAAACTTGCGCTATTCTTTGGCAGATAGAGCTAGTCAAATGATTGCGGAAAGATCTTGGAATAATATGATTCAGAGACTAGAGGAAGGACTAACAAAGTAATTAGATATGAGGAGCGTAAATGCTTAAAGTAGAAAAATTAACGCATTATATTTTTTATCTCGGGTTGGTTATAACTCTGCTTTCATTAACAAATATCCAGCTTCCAATTCATTCGAAGTATATCAATCTTATCCCAACCATATTAGGATTAATTCCCTATATTTTTTATGTTAGAGCAAGAAAGCTTCCGGATGGAACTTTTCAATCGTTGGGACTAGTATTCGTTTATTCTATAATCATTTTTTTATTTCATAATCGTTTTGAGATTGAGTGGAGCATAATCACTTTATTAATTTATCTCCCTCTTATACGTTCTGAAGAGAAGGGGTTTCTAAAAGGAATTATAACTATAAAATTGATTGTAGTTTCAATGATTGTAGCAGCAACTCTAATAGGAGTTGTATCTGATACAACGCTCGTCAAATTTAATGGGGTTGCACACTCTCTTGGTTTTTTTCATCCAAATACATTAGGGACAATATTTCTATCAATTTTTCTTGATAGTATTTTACTATTAAAAGGAATAAAGAACCACTATATACTTATATTTTTTGGGTTGTTCTTATATCTTGATTATCGGATTACCTACTCAAGAACATCCTTTCTTGTAATTTCTTTTGCGATTCTTGTGTTTCTTTTTAGGAATATACTAAAAAAAATAGAAATTAATAAGTTTCTATTTTCAATGTCAACAGTGATAATATTTTTAATTGGTATTTTCATTTCAGTTTTTTATAATTCAGCTAATCCTTTTTATATTCAATTAGATGCTTTTTTGAGTAACCGAATCCGTTTAGGAAGTCTGTATATCCAAAGATATGACTTTGATATTTTTCCACAGTTTACTCCTAATATTATACCTGCTGGCTGGTGGAGTTACGATCAATTGTTTAACGATAATACCTATTTAAAATTTATTTTATCACAAGGAATCTTATTAACAATTTTATTCCTAAGTTATCTTATTTTTCAAATTTATCGCAAAAAATTCACCTTGTTTAACGCAATGCTGATTATCCTGACATTTGCTGTTTTAGTTACTGAAGCGCTTGGATTTAATATATTTTTGTTTACACCATTGTTGTTAAATTATATGTCTATTTCTAAGAATACAGAGACTACTTAATAAAATAATATAGAATATGGTACAACTATGCTAAAGATTTCAGTCATTGTTCCAATATATAATGTAGAGAAATATATTGAAGACTGTGTTAATTCTGTAATAACTCAAACATATACAAACTATGAGCTAATTTTGGTAAATGATGCTTCTCCCGATAATTCCCTAGAATTAATAAAGAAACTTGCTGAAAATGATTCAAAAATACATATCATAGATAAGCAGACCAATGAAGGTGTATCATTGGCGCGGTCAGCTGGGTTACACGCTTCTACAGGCGATATGGTTTTATTTTTAGATGGTGATGATACTCTCATACCTACAGCATTGGAGATGCTTGCTCAAAAGTATAAGAGATATAACTCGGATATTATTGTCTTCTCCAAAATTCAAGAAAGAGATGGTAAACTGAGAGAAACACCTTACTTTTCCAAGGAAATACTTTTTGATGAGAATAATAAGACTAAGCTTTATGAAGGTTTTCTGGACTATGGTTATTTTGTAATTGGCTATGCTGCAATCAACAGAGAACTAGCTCTACAGTATGATATGGCAAATGAGATAAAGCATATTTGGATAGGGGAAGATCTTGTTCAAAGTTTACCACTCTTAACGTATGCTAAAAAAGTACTGTATATTCCAGAGGGATTGTATGTTATGACTAATAATCCTGATTCTGTGACGAGGGCTAATAGTCTCAGAAAGGATAGGTACCAACAAGCAATATTGACCCATAATTATATAGAAGATTATCTTACTAGGTGGGAAATAGCAGATCTAAATGAAATTTTTTATAAACATATTATGGAGGATGCGCTTTTATATGCTTCATTAGGTGTTAAAGCAACCAACTCAATGTCGGATGCTAGAGAATATTTGCTGACTATTGCTGAGGATACACGTTTTCAAGTGGCTTATAGGAAAGGTTATCCTCAAAAAATTAAGAAGCGTTTAATTGCGTTTTTGTTGAAAAATAAATTATTTAGATTATATTTTTATTTAATAAAGTTAAAATCGGGGAGATTGAAGTGAAAGTCTTTAAAAATTTTATTTATAACTTCGTATACAAGATTCTGACAATTATACTTCCCTTCATAACAGTACCTTATGTCACACGTATTTTTGCACCTGAAGTTTTGGGAAAATATAATTATACAGCTTCAATAGCAACATATTTTACTATGTTTGGAATGCTTGGTATTCTAATATATGGAAGTAATCAAATTGCGAAAAATGTACATAAGGGGAGAGAGGTTTTATCAGCAACTTTCTCTTCTATTTATTACTTCCAGTTATTGACAACTTTGATAGCAACTTTGAGCTTTGTTTTGTATATTTTTCTATTCCCCAGTGCGTACAAAATTTTTTTCTTAATACAAATCTTCTCTCTTATTTCAAATATGATAGATATTAGTTGGTTATTTCAAGGAGTTGAAGATTTTAAAAGTATTGTAGTTAGAAATATTTTTGTTAAATTAGCTAGTGTGGCATTGATTTTTACTCTTATCAAAAATTCTAGTGATATTTATTCCTATATTCTAATTATGACCATCTCAAATTTACTCTCTCAAATGATTATATGGGTCAATATGAATAAGTATGTTAAGCTTATACGAGTGAGTTGGAAGAGTATAATTAGTCACCTAAAGCCAACTATATCTTTCTTTTTACCACAAATGTCTATTACTCTTTATAATACGATAGATAGAGTTATTCTTGGTTCTTTTGGAGGCGTATATGATGTTGGGATTTATACACAGGCGATCAACATCAATACTATTTTAATTAGTCTTGTTGCAACATTAAGTGCAGTATTGCTTCCTCGCATGACTAGTTTATATGCTCAAGGTAAACATGAGGAAATAAGTAATATGATGGAATATTCTATGTTATTCAATAGTTTACTTACTTTTCCCACGGTTATTGGAATGCAATTGATAAACCATGATTTTGTTCAATGGTTTTTAGGAGAAGGATACGGAGAGACGGCTATAGCAATTAGTATTGTAGTTTTTAGTTTAATTCCAATTTCTTTTTCTGAAATAGTGGGACGTCAGACATTGATTCCAACAGATAACGTGAAGCAGTTTACGATTTCTGTCATGATTGGTGCAATAGTTAGTGTAGTTTTGAATTTTCAACTTATACCAGTTTTAGGATATAAGGGTGCAGCTATAACTATGGTTATCGTGGAGATAGTCGTTTGTATTTGTATGGCATATTTTGCTAGAACCCATATAAATATTATAAAGTTATTATTCATAGCAATGAAGCCATTATTTAATGCTGTATTGACAGGGTTATTGGTTTACTTAATTAGTGCTAATATGCACTTTTCCAATATGCTATATTCTATACTTTTTAAGATTGTACTATTCGTAATTATCTACTCTTTGTTACTTATACTTACAAAGACAGTTACATCTAAAGAAATTTCTGTTTTAAAACGTAAATAAAACATGTAATATACTCTTGTTGATTGGTGAGTATCAAGTGTAATCGCTCCATAACGGAGTATATTGAAAAACGTTCCAAAGCATAAAACTATGGAACGTTTTTTATGGTAACTGCCTAATAACAAGGTATCTATCTAATCACTCCCTCCTCCAGTATACTGTTATAAAAAACAAAACTGGAGGATTTTTTATGTCACACCCCATCGTCCCATTGACTGTTCCCCAATCTCGCCGCTTTGAGAAGAAAGGCAGAAATGATATTCTGATGAAAATTCGTCTCGGAAAAGTGGAAGTCACATTCTTTAAATCTATCAACCAAGAAATATTAGAAACAATCTTGGATAAGGTACTGTTCTATGACAATCCGGCTCAGTGATTTAGGTCAAGTCTACTTGGTTTGCGGTTACTTATGTATGAAGTAGTGGTGTGATTTGGTTAAGAGGATTGTGCTCACTTAGAATTTCTACCTGCTTGCTTTGAGAGACATGAGTGTAGATTTGTGTTACATTGATGTTACTGTGACCCAGTAAATGTTGTATTTGTCGAATATCGACACCATTATCAAGTAACATAGTTGCAAAACTATGTCGAAACATATGTGGAGTGATATGTTTTTTCAGTTGTAGCGAGTGAGAAATATTTTTCAGAATTAAGCGCACACTTTGTTCTTTAAGATGATCATCGTTTCTCACACCGGTAAACAGATAACTAGAATGACTGCAATGATGCGTTATATAGTCCTCAAGTAATGAAAATGTTTCATCGTTTCCAATATAGAGTAGTCGCTCTTTCTTTCCTTTTCCGAGTATATGAATGGTTCTATTTTCCAAATTGATATTATCAAGCTTTAAACTACATAATTCAGAGATGCGTAGCCCAGTTGATAAAAGTAGCGAGATAAGGAGTAGATTTCGCATAGCTTTCCGCTTAGAATGCTTATTTTTAGAATTTTCTATTTGTTGGTGGGCGAAACAATATATTTTTTGTAAATCTTTCAAGGAAATCGTTTTAGGAAGCTTTTTCTCTTCCTTGTAGTGGAGTCGAAGCTGATGGAAGGGATTTTTTGAAATTAGTTTTTCTTCTTCCAGAAATTTATAGTATGATTTAAGACTAGCAATCTTCCGTTTTAATGTGCTAGTCTTTTTTATATGTTGGTTGAGAAAAGTAAGATAGGACCTAATATCATTGGTCCCAAAGTTATAATACTGATGTAAATCAGATTTGTATGCTCGGATAGTATGTGAACTAAGTCGTCTTTGAATAGCACAAAAGTCAAGATATCTCTGGATAGTGTCGTAATTCATAATATAATCTCCTTAATATGTCGTAATAAAGCTATTATATACGATAATTTATCAATTTACTAATGATAATAAATTGTTATCGGTAGGAGAAATCAGTGTATAAAATT
Organism: Streptococcus sp. 2020WUSS084; assembly: GCF_044427445.1. NCBI lineage: Bacteria > Bacillati > Bacillota > Bacilli > Lactobacillales > Streptococcaceae > Streptococcus > Streptococcus sp. 2020WUSS084. The sequence goes on from NZ_JAOTGC010000020.1 coordinate 25,033, forward strand.
AATAAATTTGAAGGTGAAATCTATCAGAAGTTAAATAAAATTCTTGATTCATATAACCAAGAACAGAATAGCCTGATAAACCTTGCTGCATGTATTAGCTATCCATTCACCGAAGTATTAAAGATTCAAAGTTTCCCTCTCGCTACTCTGCCAACAGAGGGAGCTGTTGAAAAACGCTTTTTTCCTCATTGTACTTCATTGGATAATATTGAAGTATATTCAGAAGAATTGTGTCTTCAACTTTTTGATTTAAATCCTGGTGATTATAGAGTTAATGTGCAACCACATTCAGGAACTCAAGCTAACCAAATAGTCTACAATTGTGTTTTAGAAAGAGACGATTATATTTTATCGTTATCTCCAAAAGACGGAGGACATATTTCACATACTTATACAGGTAAAGGTACTGTAAAATATTATCACTTAGACCATAACTTAAATATTGATTATATCGAATTAAAGGAATTATTAGATAAATATAAACCTAAATTGATTATTATTGGTGCCTCGTCGTATGGAAATGAATTTAATTATCAACAAATTTATGAAATTATAAAAGAGGTTAGCCCCAATACCCTCATCTTAGCGGATATTTGCCACAGTGTTTTATATATTATGGCAAAGCTACATAAGTCGATTTTTCCATATGTGGATTTCGCTACTTTTACAATGGATAAATGTTTACGTGGGCCTCAAGGAGGAGTACTACTGTATCGTTCTATATTTGAAGAAAAAATAACTAATTCAATTTTTCCTAGAACACAGGGTGGTCCTACACAAACTGCATTATTTGCGAAATGTATCTGTTTGATCAAATTATTATCAATAGATATTCAAGATTATGCTCAACAGATTATAAAAAATACTTTATTGTTTATAAAACAATTAAGTAAAGAGGGGGTTGATGTTGTTTATAAAAAACCAAAGACTCATATAATTTTAGTTAATCTATTGAATCTAAACTTGAGTGGTAAGGAGGCAGAGAATCTACTTTTTCAGCATAAAATATTAGTTAACCGAAATCAAATTCCAAATGATACACACGGACCAATGACGACTTCAGGAATAAGATTAGGAACAGTTGGAATTACAAATTTATCCTATACTGATGAAGATATAAAAAAATTAGCTAAACTAGTAGCTAATTTATTAAAATATAAACAATATGATTATTCCATATATTTAGATCTCATTCACAAGTACCATGAACAAATTAATATCTCCAATTAGGAGAAAGACCTATACAGAAATTATATTTTTTGTATGGAATCAACAGATAGTATTTGGTGAGCCCGTCTTGATAATCATCAATATAAGTTTTTTCATAAACAAAAGGAATATCTTCAAATTGTTGTAAATTGTATACTATTTGAAATTTATACCAAGGATCGTCTATGAGTGGAATTTCTGCCTCAAAGCTCTTTAGTGAATTTTGAAATTCTGTAAAAGAGATTTTTTCAGAAATCAACTCAATAATTAATTTGTTTAACTTGAGCATCCTAATATCTAAGGTCAAAGCTTTAGGACATTCTTGAAGTGATTTATTTATAAATTCCAGAGATTGTTGATAATTTTTATTCATCAGAAAAATAATTGATTTATTACAATATGGTTCAAAAATTTCATTTGAATCATATTTTTTTAGTATTTTTTCGGCCTTATTTAAATTCTCTAAAGCTATATCATATTGCCCATCCCATATATTAACAACACCTAGATTATTATATACTGTTGCAACAGGTATTTGATATTCATTACGTTGAAAATAGTCCAATGCTAATTCGAGATTTTTGGTAGCTTCTTTGGTTGGGAAATAATGAGCAGAATTTCGTAAAATAATATAATAGAAGTCGTCTTTTTCTACAGAATTCATGGTCCCATTAAGGAGTTTAATTGCATCTCGATCTTTACCTAAATGACCATAAGCATTTAACTTGTAGAGTAATGTTCCAGAGCTATTTTCTAACTTTTCCAGTGATTTTAGTGCCTCCTCAAATTCATATTTTTGAATTTGAAATCTAGGATAGTATAGTTGTAAATCTTTTGAATAATTATCTTGTTGAAGGCTATTTAAAATAGCTAAGCCTCCATTGAAATCAGAAATCCACTGGTACGAGTTCAATATATAATGTAAGTATTTTTCTGGTAATAATTCTATTAAATGATGTATCTTCTTGCTCAAAGATGCAATGTAAAAATATGAATTTTTCCTGTATTCTATTTCAAGTAACTGTTTGATATATTCTACATTTTGGCGTAACTCTTTAATATTACATATATTTATTAAGCAGTGAATTAAATAAGCTAACTCGCCACCAACTCCTATAGATAAGATAGTTTGCTCTAAATATATTTTTAGATTGTTGGTTACTAATTGAAGATCAGAAGCATTTGTGTGATTTAAAATACTATTTACAATTGATTCGTGTGAAATTTTGATTTTATCATTTGTATCTCCATTAATATATACGAAACCTGCATCAATAAGGGATTTTAGAGAATCAGCTACTTCAATATTTTCATCTACTATAGATTTAATGTAATTAAAAACTATATCTTTTCTCATACCAGCAGGAAAAATTGATGATATGATAAGTATATTTTTTTGAATATCTGGAAGTTTGTCATATATATCAGAAATATTAAATAATTCTGAATTTGGATTATCAATAAGTCTGTTAATAATCAATTCAATCTCTTTATAGTTACCTTGTGTTATCTGCCAGATTTGATTCAATTTGATACTATCAAGTAAAGCAATTTTATTTCTTATTAGTAATTTACACTGATCCTCAGTAAGATACGATAAATTTAATACAGTAGGAGTATAATTGTCCAATGTATCTAGTTTATCAATTGATTTTAACTTATCAGTTGTTCGGTTTATAATAGTTAAGGAGACTCCGCTTTGAAGTGTATTAAAGTCATCTTCAAATTTTATTTTTATATCTTCAGATAAAAATTGATAATTATCAATAATAATATTCAGACGGATTTTTTTTGAAACATGACTGAAATATCTTAAATATAAATCACTTTCAAATATTCCCTCCTTTATTTCAGTAACAACTTCTTCCCAAGGATAATCAATTACTTTTTTATAGGTTGTATCGAATGAAATCAAAGATCTGATTAACCTAAAACTATGTTTCAGAGTTAGATTTGTTAGTTTTTGTTTTCTTAAATAATTTGAAAATGAATATTTTTGAGGTATTGATAAGCATAGATTTCTTCTGAATTGAGTTGGGACATACGCTCCTTTTAGTAGATTTTCAAAAAATTTATTACTTTCAAATCCGTCATTTGTAACATCAATGTAGAGAATAAACGCTTCTTTATCATGACTATAAACTTGTTGACAAACCTCTTTGATTAACTCGGTTTTACCACTACCACTTAAGCCATTAATAATATATAAACTATTTTTATCATTACTGGAAAATTTAAAATGCTGTTTTAATTCTTCTATTTCAGTATCGCGACCGTAATACATAAAACATCTCCTACCGATAACAATTTATTATCATTAGTATACCATAATCTACATTTGTTTTATAGATTTTATTAAAATTTTTATAGTAAATATTTTTAGTTTTTTGTTTCCCAAAATGTAATGGAGACCCAAATTTCAAGTTGAAGTTAGCCACCCAAAAGAAATTCACTTGGCGACTTGTAGTCCAAGCATTTTTTAGGGTAGTTGTTAATCCAATTTTCGATAAAAGCGACTTCTTTCGGAGTCGTTTTCTT
>NZ_JAOTGC010000021.1:0-27245 GCF_044427445.1 Streptococcus sp. 2020WUSS084
TTACATTGCCAAACATTTATCCATCGTCCGACCCAATCGAACCTTCCAAAGAAAGATAAAAAGCAAGGTACCTGTAAGCTTCACTTATAGAGTAACATAATAGTTGAAAAATAGGGTTAAAAAACCTCCTTTTTGTGCGCCCTAAATACAAAAACTATTCCCGTTTTGTCATGAACTGCTCAGACGAGAATAGTTTCTTTAGCTACTTAAATGCTTAACTTAATGACATTGGGCTTTTTACCCAGCCTCTTTTTTGTTATACTAGACAGTATGTAGGAGGTGGCTATGTTAGAAAATTGGTTAAACACCAAACAAGGTCAGGTGTTTCATTACAAGATGGAAAAGATTGAGTATGCCCTAGAACTACTAGGGAATCCCCAGTTTGCAGTTCCGATCATTCATGTCGCTGGAACTAATGGCAAGGGATCGACCATTGCCTTTCTGCGCCAGCTCTTTCAGACTCACGGCTTGCGTGTCGGTAGTTTTGTATCTCCCCACATGGTGAGTGTACACGACAGGATTTGTATTGACAGCCAGCCCATTTCAGACCATGATTTTCAGCACTATTTACAGAAAGTCTACGACTTGGAGCAGGAAGTCGCCACCCGTTATGAGCCTTTTCGCTATTTTGAGGTCATGGTGCTCATTATGTTCCTCTATTTCGAAGCTCAACAACCCGATGTGGCACTAGTAGAGGTGGGCATCGGAGGACTTTTGGATACGACCAACGTCGTGGCACCGGCTCTCAGCGTCATCACCTCTATCGGCATGGACCATCAGGATTTACTAGGCTCGACTTTAAGGGAAATAGCAGAGCAGAAAGCGGGTATTATCAAGGAAAACGTGCCTGTCGTCCTTGGACCACTTTCTCCAGAAACCACAGTTATCTGTCGCCACATTGCCCAAGACAAACAAGCCTCTGTCCACCAATTTGGTCAGGAATTCACCTATAAAGCAGGACAGTTCAGCAATCCGGACATTGATCTGTCAGAATTGGTTCTGGGTCTGGCTGGCCATCACCAAGAAGAGAATGCGGCCGTAGCCCTACAAACTTTTCTACTCTATATGACCAATATTCAAAAAGACATTCAACCTCAGTTGATTCAACAAGCCCTTGCCCAAACCAGCTGGCCTGGTCGTTTGGAATTGGTAGTTCAAGAGCCAAAAATCTATTTGGACGGAGCCCATAATGTCCCAGCTATCGAACGTTTGCTTGACTTTATTCAAGAACAAGATGAACCTGTCGCCATTCTCTTTTCAGCCCTTCGGCGCAAGGACTTTCAAGAAATGCTGGAATTATTGGACGAAAAATTACCACATACTGCCCTTGTATTAACCAGCTTTGCTTATGATGGTGCCTTGTCTGAGGAAAACCGACAAGGACGAGATTATGTTGAGAATTATCAGCAGTTTATAGAAGATTGGCAATCTAGCAAGCAAGGGATTTTGATTGTCACAGGCTCTCTCTACTTTATCTCAGAAGTTCGTCGGATTTTTAAAAAATGAATATCTTTTTGCGAATAAATAGGTATGACACATGCAGAAAAAGTAGCCTTTTTAAAAGAATTTCAAGAGAACAAACGCCATACCTTTCGACAGTTAGAACTGTTTGCAAAAATTTCCAGCACTCCCGATAGGAAATGACATCGGGAGTGCTTTTTGATATAATAAGGAAAGCAAATCCAAGGAGAAGAAAATGACAGAATTAGATGTAGTTTCGGACGTAGTTACTCATCCTGAGGAAACTTATCGGCGTAGTCGTAGAGCATCACGCAGACAGCAAGTGCAACTGAATGGTGAATTTCATGAAAGAGTATTAAAGACAAAGTATTGGCCAGCTCTTGTTTGGAGCTTAGTTTTAAGTGTTTTTAGCGTAGCTAATCCACTGCTAATGCCATTTGCAACCAATATACAAACTCAAAATTTATATGCAGGGATGGCAATGGCAAATGGACAAATCCCTTATGGTGATTTCTTTGGTACAAGCGGGTTATTATTCTACTTACTTGCTTTCTTAGGTCATCTGGGAGGAACTTTCATTATCTTTGGAATCCTCCAGTTTATAGCATTACTAATAGCGGGAGTCTATTTCTATAAGATTGTAGCTTATTTTAGTCAGTCAGAACACCTAGCGACAAGTTCTAGTCATTGGTTCTATGTATTTATTTTTGCACTTGGTTTTGGAGGGATGTATGCAGAAATGTTTGCTCTTCCATTTCTTTTGACTAGTGTGTGGTTTCTGGTCCGCTATTTTGAAAATGCAGTGCGTGATGAGGCATTTATCCTCTACGGAATCGATGCGGCATTGGTATTTTTAATTTACCCAAAAAGTCTGATCCTTTGGTTAGTTGCGGGTCTAGTTTTATTTATTTTTAATATCCAACACCGCCAAGTTACTCGAGGAATCTATCAATTATTAGCGACCATTTTTGGTTTTCTTCTGATTCTATATGCGGTAGGTTATTATGCTTTTGAGGCGCAGATTCTGGGGACAGCTATTCAACAAACTTTCCTTTATAACTTACAGTTAGACTTTCACCATTCCTATCTATATTTAGCCTTGGCGATTGTGTCTGTATTTTTACTCTTATCTGGATTCTTTAAAAGTTTCATCCAAATGGTATTTTCTTTCAAACAAGGAAGACATACCTATATCAAAGTTCTCCTATTATTGACTTTCTTAGTTCAATGTGTCTTTATTATTGGGAATGCAAACTTTCAATGGAGCCAACTCATTCTTCTTTTACCGTATGGTTTTGCGATGTCAGTCGTTTACCTGCGTGATGAGGATGTAGAAGATTATCGTGGGTATTTGCGTCGTCAATTCTTTCTTCCGTTAGCTATTTGCTTGGGTATTATCGCTCAACCTGTTTATCTTTATTTGGTACAGGGAGATTTGAGAACTGACCGTGAACAAGTTGCCAATTACATTGGTGAACAAACGAAAGATTCGGATAAGATTTATGTTTGGGATAATAGCGCAAGCATCTATCTTTCAAGTCAACGTTTATCTGCCGCAACGATTACTACAGCAGAACCCTATCTGAATACTGACGACAATAAAAATAGCTTGATGTATGACATCAATAAAAATGAGGCAAAATTTGTAGTCGTCAATAAGAATTTGCCAATTCTAGATGAAATCAAGACAAATTTAGAATCACAGTACCAGTCTGTTCAGACAACGGATTACTTTACGATTTATCAAAAGAATGAATGATTGCTCAGGCAGTCATTTTTTCTTTAGGTTATCTGGGAAAAGGAGGGAAAGTGGATATGTGGTATAATGGAAAAATAAGCATTCGGGAAAATTTTTTAAAGAAATGTAGGAGAGATGATGTCACATATTATTGAACTACCAGAAATACTAGCCAACCAGATTGCGGCTGGTGAGGTCATTGAGCGACCAGCCAGTGTGGTTAAGGAGTTGGTGGAAAATTCCATTGACGCAGGGGCTAGTCAGATTGAAATTAGTGTTGAAGAGGCTGGCCTTAAAATGATTCAGATCACGGATAATGGTGAGGGGATTGCCCCTGATGAAGTAGCGCTTGCCCTCCGCCGTCACGCCACCAGTAAGATAAAAAGTCAATCGGATTTGTTTCGTATTCGCACCCTCGGTTTTCGTGGAGAAGCACTGCCTTCCATTGCTTCTGTCAGTCAGATGGTTATTGAGACAGCTAAGGCAGACTCTGCACACGGGCTTCATTTGGAGGCCAAAGGTGGTGTCATCGAGAAAGAGGAGCCAGTTAGTCGTCCAGTTGGCACACAGATTACTGTTTCGGATTTATTTTACAATACCCCTGCTCGTCTCAAATACGTTCGCAGTCAACAGGCTGAATTATCACATATTGTTGATGTTGTAAATCGATTGAGTCTAGCTCATCCGGAAATAGCTTTTGTCTTAGTAAACGAAGGGCGAGAATTAATTAGAACTGCAGGGACAGGGAAACTTCGTCAGGCAATTTCAGGGATTTATGGGATTGCTTCCGCCAAAAAAATGGTTGAAATTGAGGCAGAAGATCTGGATTTTCAGATTTCAGGTTACGTTTCCTTGCCAGAGTTGACTCGTGCCAACCGCAACTACATTTCCATTTTCATCAATGGTCGCTATATCAAGAATTTTTTGCTGAATCGAGCGATTTTGGAAGGTTACGGCAGTAAGTTGATGGTTGGACGCTTTCCGTTGGCAGTCATTTCTATAGAAATTGACCCCTATCTTGCTGATGTTAATGTGCATCCGACCAAGCAGGAAGTTCGTATCTCCAAGGAAAAAGAACTCATGACCTTGATTCGAGAGGCGATTAGTCAAGCGCTTAAAGAGCAGGATTTGATACCAGATGCTCTTGAGAATTTAGCTCAGTCAAGTACTCGACCAAAAGTAAAAGCAGAGCAAGGCACCTTACCACTCAGAGAGCCAAAAATCTATTATGATACGATTAAGCAAGACTTCTTCTTAAAACCAGATGTGGTCGCTGAGGATGTCAAACCTCTCGAAGAGGATAGGCAAGAGATTGTTGAGTCACCTGTCGAAAATAAACCTACATCTGTTCAATTTGCAGAACGTCAGTCGGTGGATTCAGAAGATCAGGAGCATCCTAATCTAAGCGCAAAAGAATTGGCAAAACTGGCAGATAAATTAGACCGGGAGGAAACATCGACATTTCCAGAGTTAGAATATTTTGGTCAAATGCATGGGACGTATTTATTTGCACAAGGTAAGACAGGACTTTATATCATTGACCAGCATGCCGCACAAGAGAGGGTCAAATACGAATACTATCGTGAGAAAATTGGACAGGTTGACAATTCAGCTCAACAGTTATTGGTGCCGTATATTTTTGAATTTCCGCAGAATGATGCCCTTGACCTTGTCCACAAAATGGATGCCCTTCGTCAAGTTGGTGTCAACTTGGAAGAATATGGAGCTAATCAATTTATTCTGCGTGAACATCCTATTTGGATGAAGGAAGAGGAGATTGAGTCTGGTATCTACGAGATGTGCGACATGTTGCTTCTGACGGATCAGGTGTCAATCAAGCAGTATCGGGCAGAACTGGCTATCATGATGTCTTGTAAACGGTCAATCAAGGCTAACCATGCTTTGGATGATTATTCGGCGCGTGATTTATTGAGACAATTGTCTTACTGCCAAAATCCCTATAACTGCCCGCACGGCCGTCCGGTTTTAGTACATTTTAGCAAATCGGATATGGAAAAAATGTTCCGTCGCATTCAAGAAAATCACACGAGTTTGCGAGAATTGGGCAAGTATTAACATAGTTGAAAAAGTTGACACATTAGTAAAGGAAGTATATGTACGACTATATCAAAGGAATTTTAACAAAAATCACTGCAAAATACATTGTGGTAGAAACGCATGGAGTAGGCTATATCTTGCAGGTTGCTAACCCCTACGCCTATTCAGGACAAGTCCAGCAAGAAGTGACTGTCTATACTCATCAAGTGATTCGAGAAGATGCTCATTTGCTCTATGGATTTGCTACAGAAAATGAAAAATCCGTCTTTCTGAGTCTGATTTCAGTATCAGGTATTGGTCCAACAACAGCTCTGGCTATTATTGCTGTTGATGATAATGATGGACTTGTTCGTGCTATTGAGCAGAAGAACATTACCTACCTGACCAAGTTTCCAAAGATTGGCAAGAAAACAGCCCAGCAGATGATTTTGGACCTGGAAGGCAAGTTTGTCATGAGCGAAGAAGCGGGTCCTGTTCAACAAGTAGCACCATCCAGTGAAAATATCGCTCTTGATGAAGCTATGGAAGCCATGGAAGCTCTTGGCTACCGACCAGCCGAACTCAAGAAAATCAAGAAATTCTTCGACGGTACCAACGACACCGCAGAAAACTACATCAAGTCAGCCCTTAAAATGCTGATGAAGTAATAGGATACTAAGGCGTTAAGCGATACAAAGCAAAATAGACGGCCGAACAGAAATTTTGCAAGAAATTTCGTTGTGAGACCTCCGCAATGACAACTAGGTAAAAGGCGAGTTTTGACGAAGCCTTTTGCCAGATGTCAACTGCGTTATTCAGTGATATGTAGGATTCAGTTTGACAATTTTGCAAAGTATCGTAGCCGTGTTTCGGTCAGTTTATCCTGATTCGCACTTTAGTTATTCACCAAAAGGAGTTTCTATGTCCCGTTGTGCTTGGGTTAATCTAAATAATCCACTTTATATTGCTTACCATGATGAAGAATGGGGCAAGCCACTTCACGATGAGCAGTCTTTGTTTGAGTTGCTTTGCTTGGAATCCTACCAAGCAGGACTTTCCTGGGAAATTGTTCTCAATAAACGCCAGGCTTTTCGCTCTGCTTTTTTCAACTATGATATTCAAAAGGTTGCGGCCATGACAGATAGCGAGTTAGATAGCCTTCTGACCAATCCAGACATCATTCGTCATAAGGCAAAACTGTACGCTACCCGCGCCAATGCTCAGGCCTTTCTTCGAGTACAGGAGGAATTCGGTACGTTTGATACGTATCTTTGGGAATGGGTTAACTTTACATCTATCGACAACCCTATTAAGTCCTTTCGAGAACTACCGACCAAAAGTGAACTATCAGAAAGATTATCCAAAGATTTGAAAAAACGAGGCTTCAAATTTGTAGGTCCTGTCTGTATCTACTCTTATTTGCAGGCAGCAGGTCTCTTAAATGAACATGAAGAATCTTGTGATTTTAGAAATCAATTACGAATTTATTAGATGAGCGAGTAATCGCACCCTAGACAGAGGAGGAATATGAAAGCAGAACTAATCGCCGTCGGAACCGAGATTTTGACAGGCCAAATCATTAATACCAATGCCCAGTTCCTTTCGGAAAAATGTGCAGAGCTGGGAATTGATGTTTATTTCCACACAGCTGTTGGAGATAATGAAAACAGGCTTTTGTCTGTACTGGAGGTAGCCAGCCAACGCAGTGATTTGGTTATTATCTGTGGAGGTCTTGGACCAACAGAGGATGACTTGACCAAGCAGACCTTGGCGACCTTCTTAGGTAGAAATCTTGTGTTTGATGAGTTGGCTATGGCAAAATTAGACCGTTTCTTTGCTAGCCGACCAGGTCGTGTCCGTACGCCCAACAATGAACGCCAGGCACAGATTGTGGAGGGAAGTCAGGCGCTACAGAATCCAGCTGGTTTAGCTGTTGGTGGTATGATTGAGCAAGATGGTGTAACCTATATTGTTTTGCCTGGCCCACCAAGTGAGCTCAAGGCCATGTTTTCTGAGAGTCTCTTGCCTTTACTGTCCCAATCTCAGCAGCAACTTTATTCGCGTGTCCTACGCTTTTTTGGCATTGGTGAAAGCCAGCTGGTGACTGTTTTGGCGGACTTGATTGACAAGCAGACAGACCCAACTCTTGCACCCTATGCTAAGGTTGGAGAGGTGACTTTACGCTTGTCCACCAAAGCGACCAGCCAAGAAGAAGCAAATCTACGTTTGAATCAGTTGGAAGAAGAAATCTTGAAACGTGACAAACTGGCAGACTATTTCTATGCCTACGGAGAGGACAATAGTTTGGTCAAAATGGTAGCGTCTTGTTTGATAGAGAAAAAACAAACTATAGCCATCGTCGAACAGGGGACAGGTGGTCTCTTGCAAGCTGAATTGAGTTTGGCTTTGGCTGATCAGCCGTATTTTAGCGGAGGGAAAGTCATCGGTCAGCTAGGGACAGAATCGGGCAGGCTATCAGAGGAAGCTGACTGCATTCGGCAGGAGCTGCAAGCTGATTTAGGTTTGGCTGTGTCTGTGCTTATCAAACCGGAATCAACAGAGGACAACGTACTTGCAAAAGTATATCTCACTTTGGCTACGACCTCGGGTATTTCCAAAAAAGAGATAGATTTAGGTGGTTATTCGTGGCAATACCTTCGCCAGCTTGCTTGTTTGCAGGCCTGGGATTTTGTACGAAACACTTTGTGAAATAGCAGATATTTGCTATAATAGTTTGACTAAGAAAAGAGGAGAAAATCATTGGCTAAGAAACCAGGAAAAAAATTAGAAGATATTACAAAGAAATTTGGCGATGAGCGTAAAAAAGCGCTGGATGATGCCCTAAAATCAATTGAAAAAGATTTTGGTAAGGGTGCTGTCATGCGTCTTGGTGAGCGTGCTGAGCAAAAAGTTCAAGTCATGAGTTCAGGTAGCTTGTCAATCGACATTGCGCTTGGAGCGGGTGGCTATCCGAAGGGGCGTATCATTGAGATTTACGGTCCAGAGAGCTCAGGTAAGACAACTGTTGCCCTTCATGCAGTAGCTCAAGCTCAGAAAGATGGCGGTATTGCTGCCTTTATCGATGCGGAGCATGCCTTGGATCCAGCCTATGCAGCAGCTCTTGGTGTCAATATTGATGAGTTGCTCTTGTCACAGCCAGACTCAGGAGAGCAGGGTCTTGAAATCGCTGGTAAGTTGATTGACTCTGGTGCTGTTGATTTGGTTGTTGTTGACTCGGTTGCAGCCCTTGTACCACGTGCAGAAATTGACGGTGATATTGGTGATAGCCACGTTGGTTTGCAGGCTCGTATGATGAGTCAGGCCATGCGCAAACTCGGTGCATCCATCAACAAAACAAAAACAGTAGCCATTTTCATTAACCAGTTGCGTGAAAAAGTCGGTGTCATGTTTGGTAACCCTGAAACAACACCTGGTGGACGTGCGCTTAAATTCTATGCATCTGTCCGTATGGATGTTCGTGGAAACACACAAATCAAAGGAACAGGCGACAAGAAAGATCAAAACGTTGGTAAGGAAACCAAGGTGAAGATTGTGAAAAACAAGGTGGCGCCACCATTTAAAGAAGCTGTTGTTGAAATCATGTACGGTGAAGGAATCTCTCGTACAGGTGAATTGATTGAGATTGGTAGCAACCTCGGTATCATCCAAAAAGCAGGTGCTTGGTATTCATATAATGGAGAGAAAATTGGCCAAGGTTCTGAAAATGCTAAGAAATTCTTAGCAGATAATCCAGCCATCTTTGATGAAATTGACCGCAAGATTCGTGTTCATTATGGCTTGATTGAAGCAGATGGAGTTGAAGAGGTTGTGACCGAAGAAGCCCCAGTTGCTGTGGAAGAGATCCAAGATGTTATCCTAGATCTTGATGGCGGTATTGAATTAGAAGATTAATTCCTAACAAAATAGATTTAATATTGAACCATTGGTGCATATCTATTATAGGTATGTGCGAAATTGTTTAGTATAAGCACGAAAAAGTCTGGAGATTCCAGGCTTTTTTCTAATAAAAACCGAATTTTTACCCCAAAATTTAATGTTTTTTTAAAAAATAGGTCTGCAGACCGAGGGAATTTATGATATAATAGTCTATAATGTGCTTAATAAAATGTAGCAAAGGAGTGACTACATGATTAAAATTTATACTGTATCTAGTTGTACTTCTTGTAAGAAAGCGAAAAATTGGTTAAATGCTCACCAATTATCTTATAATGAGCATAATCTTGCGAAGGAAGCCATTACTAAGGAAGAAATCCTAAACATCTTAACAAAAACAGAGAATGGTATTGCAAGTATCGTATCGTCAAAAAACCGTTATGCAAAGAGTCTGGACTTTGATATTGAAGAGTTGAGTGTGAACGAGGTCATTGATTTAATTACCTCTAACCCACGTATTTTGAAGAGTCCAATCTTGATTGATGAGAAACGACTTCAAGTGGGCTATAAAGAAGATGATATACGCGCTTTCTTGCCACGTGCAGTGCGCAATGTTGAAAATGCTCAAGCTCGTATGAGAGCAGCTCTATAAGATGTACAAAAGGACTCTTTTGGGGTTCTTTTTGCGCATTTTTTGAGAATAATTAAAATTTGTGATATAATGTAAAAAATAGGGAAAGAAGGTGTAAGTATGGGATTTACCGAAGAAACCGTTCGTTTTCGCCTAGATGATACAGATAAACAAGAAATCAGCAAAACATTGACTAGTGTTTATCGTTCGCTAGAGGAAAAGGGCTATAATCCGATTAACCAAATCATTGGCTATGTATTAAGTGGGGACCCTGCTTATATTCCTCGCTATAATGATGCCCGCAATCAGATTCGTAAGCATGAACGAGATGAAATCATTGAAGAATTGGTGCGCTACTATTTGAAAGGGAATGGGATTGACCTCTAATGAGAATAATGGGATTAGACGTCGGTTCTAAGACAGTTGGTGTAGCCATTTCAGATCCGTTAGGTTTCACGGCCCAAGGGTTGGAAATCATCCCAATCGATGAAGAAAAGGGCGAATTCGGTCTGGAGCGTTTGACCGAACTTGTAGAACAGTACAAGGTTGATAAATTTGTTGTAGGCTTGCCGAAGAATATGAATAATACTAGTGGTCCACGTGTGGAAGCTAGTCAAGCTTACGGTGATTTATTGACTGAGCGTTATAAACTTCCAGTTGATTATCAGGATGAACGTTTAACAACTGTTGCAGCAGAACGGATGCTGATTGAGCAAGCGGATATCAGCCGAGGAAAACGCAAGAAAGTTATTGATAAATTAGCAGCTCAGCTGATTTTACAAAATTATTTAGATAGAACATTTTAAAGGAGATTCTAATGGCACATCATCATGACCATGAACACGACCACAATCACGACGAACGTGAATTGATTACTTTGGTAGACGACCAAGGTAACGAAACACTTTTTGAAATCTTATTGACGATTGACGGTCAAGAAGAGTTTGGTAAGAACTATGTTCTCTTGATTCCTGCAAGTGCAGAAGAAGATGAGAACGGAGAAGTTGAAATCCAAGCCTACTCATACATTGAGAATGAGAATGGCACAGAAGGCGATTTGCAACCTATCCCAGAAGACGCAACAGCAGAATGGGATATGATTGAAGAAGTCTTTAACAGCTTTATGGAAGAGGAATAAAAAGGTCCAGTGGACCTTTTTATCATGAGCCTGAAAACAAGAAAGCGAATTAAGGTCCAGTGGACCTTTTTATCATGAGCCTGAAAATCAAAAGGGAGGCCAGATGAAAGATAGATCTACAGAAAGAAGTAAGAGGCTGAGTGAGGAATTAGAGAGGCATCTACTGGCTGATAAAAATATTTTGGTCATATTAGACATAATGGATAGACTGAATTTATCAGATTGCTGGCTCTGTGCGGGAACTATCCGTAATTTCATTTGGAATCAATACAGTTTTGATGAAGAAACAGATATCGATCTCGTGTTTTTTGATGAAAATATTTCTTATGAAGAGACAATGGGAATAGAAAGCGATTTATATCAAAATTATC
Organism: Streptococcus sp. 2020WUSS084; assembly: GCF_044427445.1. Taxonomy (NCBI): domain Bacteria; kingdom Bacillati; phylum Bacillota; class Bacilli; order Lactobacillales; family Streptococcaceae; genus Streptococcus; species Streptococcus sp. 2020WUSS084. Next base: position 11,271 of record NZ_JAOTGC010000021.1, read on the forward strand.
CAGCCTATCGATGGGAATTAAAAAACCAAGTGTATATGCATATCCATAGTCCGAATACTAAACCGTATCAATCATCAAGGGATGCGATTGAAAAATTTCCAGAAAGATGCACAGCGATAGGTATTTGTCGAACAGAAAGAAATAAATTAGAAATATTTGCTCCTTTTGGATTGGATGACATTTATGCCTACCAAGTACGACCAACACCACATTTCTTAGCGGATCCTAATCGTATGGAATTGTATCGACAAAGAATTCTTAAAAAACAGTGGAAAAAGAAATGGCTATCGCTAACAGTAAAAGATACCTAACTCCCACCAAGTAAGTAAGCAAAAAACAGTATTTTTTTATAAACTAAAACAATTAACTAAGGGAGACTATGTTATGGAATTTGAAACGGTTTGTTTGAAGTTTGAAACTTAGGTAGGCTACATTGCTACTTCCAAAGTTAAATTTAGAAACCATATCAAGGCTATAATTCGTAAATAGGAAAGTCAAAAACGTAAATTTGATCGTCTCCTCCATGAAGATATTTATGGTCTGATTCAAACACCGAGCTTGGGTAATGATGAGTTGCTGATGTTAAGGGGGCTCCTGAGAGATTATCGAAAAAATTTAATCAATGACCGATTTGAAAATATGGAAAATTGATAAGCGGATAGAGTTTTGCTGACTGTCAAAAAATAATTCGAGAGTTACAAGGATATTAGAAAAAAATTCGTTGATGGTTAACTCAAATAAAAAAAATAAGTAATGAAGAATCCTGAAATAAAAGTTTTGGGATTTTTTGAATTTTTGAGTAAAAACTCTTGCAATGGCAAGTAGAATCTGGTAGAATGTTCTAGTGCCGTAAAAATTACGGCTGTAGCTTTGATGCAAGAGGTTGCGACACGCTCGGTTGCATTGCCACGCGACTCGTGTTGGTTTTCTTGTGGAGCTAGCCTATTATGTTAAATAGACGAAAAGGAGAAAAAGATGGCAAACAAAAAAATCCGCATCCGCTTGAAAGCGTACGAACACCGTACACTTGATACAGCAGCTGCAAAAATCGTTGAAACTGCAACACGTACAGGTGCTCAAGTAGCAGGTCCAGTTCCACTTCCAACAGAACGTAGCCTCTACACAATCATCCGTGCGACTCACAAGTATAAAGATTCTCGTGAGCAGTTCGAAATGCGTACACACAAACGTTTGATCGACATCATCAATCCAACTCAAAAAACAGTTGATGCTTTGATGAAATTGGATCTTCCAAGTGGTGTAAACGTAGAAATCAAACTTTAATTGATTTTGAGCATGAAAAACGCTCGTTAAAAACTTTTTAACTATAAAATAAGAAAAGGAATATTTTTCTCATGACAAAAGGAATCTTAGGGAAAAAAGTGGGAATGACTCAAATCTTCACTGAATCTGGTGAATTTATCCCTGTTACTGTCATCGAAGCAACTCCAAACGTTGTTCTTCAAGTGAAAACAGTTGAAACTGACGGTTATGCGGCAGTTCAAGTTGGTTTTGATGACAAACGTGAAGTATTGAGCAACAAACCTGCCAAAGGCCATGTAGCTAAAGCTAACACAGCTCCTAAGCGCTTCATTCGTGAATTCAAAAACATTGAAGGCTTGGAAGTTGGACAAGAAATTACAGTTGAAACTTTCGCAGCTGGTGATGTTGTTGATGTAACTGGTACATCTAAAGGTAAAGGTTTCCAAGGTGTTATCAAACGCCATGGTCAATCACGTGGTCCTATGGCTCACGGTTCTCGTTACCACCGTCGTCCAGGTTCTATGGGTCCTGTTGCACCTAACCGTGTATTCAAAGGTAAAAACCTTGCAGGTCGCATGGGCGGCAACCGTGTAACAATTCAAAACCTTGAAGTTGTACAAGTTGTTCCAGAAAAGAACGTTATCCTTATCAAAGGTAACGTACCAGGTGCTAAGAAATCTCTTATCACTATCAAGTCAGCAGTTAAAGCTGGTAAATAATAAGGAAAGGGGAAATCAGTCGAAATGGCAAACGTAACATTATTTGACCAAACTGGTAAACAAGCTGGTGAAGTAGTTCTTAACGATGCGATTTTTGGTATCGAGCCAAACCAAGCAGTTGTATTTGATGTGATCATCAGCCAACGTGCTAGCCTTCGTCAAGGTACTCACGCAGTTAAAAACCGTTCAGCAGTCTCAGGTGGCGGACGCAAACCATGGCGTCAAAAAGGAACTGGACGTGCTCGTCAAGGTTCTATCCGTTCACCACAATGGCGTGGCGGTGGCGTAGTCTTCGGACCAACTCCACGTTCATACGCGTACAAACTTCCACAAAAAGTTCGTCGCTTGGCACTTAAATCTGTTTACTCAGAAAAAGTTGCTGAAAACAAATTTGTAGCTGTTAACTCACTTGAATTCACAGCTCCAAAAACTGCTGAATTTGCAAAAGTACTTGCAGCATTGAGCATTGATTCTAAAGTCCTTGTTATTCTTGAAGAAGGCAACGAATTCGCAGCTCTTTCTGCTCGTAACATCCCAGGAGTTAAAGTTGCAACTGCAACAACTGCAAGCGTACTTGACATCGCAAATGCAGACAAACTTCTTGTAACTCAAGCAGCTATCTCTAAAATTGAGGAGGTTCTTGCATAATGAATTTGTATGATGTTATCAAAAAACCTGTCATCACAGAAAGCTCAATGGGCCAACTCGAAGCAGGCAAGTATGTATTTGAAGTTGACACTCGTGCGCACAAACTCTTGATCAAGCAAGCTGTTGAAGCTGCATTCGAGGGTGTTAAAGTTGCAAATGTTAACACAATCAACGTGAAACCTAAAACAAAACGCGTAGGTCGTTATGTAGGTCGCACAAACAAAGTGAAAAAAGCAATCATCACATTGGCTGCTGATTCAAAAGCGATCGAATTGTTCGCTACAGCTGACGCTGAATAATCAAAGGAGGAATTAACGTGGGTATTAAAGTTTATAAACCAACGACAAATGGCCGTCGTAACATGACTTCTTTGGACTTCGCTGAAATCACAACAAGCACTCCAGAAAAAAGCTTGCTTGTTGCTTTGAAGAGCAAAGCTGGTCGTAACAACAACGGTCGCATCACTGTTCGTCACCAAGGTGGCGGTCACAAACGTTTCTACCGTTTGGTAGACTTCAAACGTAACAAAGATGGCGTTGAAGCAATCGTTAAAACTATCGAGTACGATCCAAACCGTTCAGCAAACATCGCTCTTGTACACTACACAGACGGTGTTAAAGCTTACATCATTGCTCCTAAAGGTCTTGAAGTTGGTCAACGCATCGTTTCAGGTCCAGAAGCAGATATCAAAGTTGGTAACGCACTTCCACTTGCAAACATCCCAGTCGGTACTGTTGTTCACAACATCGAGTTGAAACCAGGTCGCGGTGGTGAGTTGGTTCGTGCTGCTGGTGCATCTGCACAGGTTCTGGGTCAAGAAGGTAAATACGTTCTTGTTCGCCTTCAATCAGGTGAAGTTCGTATGATCCTTGGTACTTGCCGTGCTACTGTTGGTACTGTAGGTAACGAACAACATGGTCTTGTTAACCTTGGTAAAGCAGGTCGTAGCCGTTGGAAAGGTATCCGTCCAACAGTTCGCGGTTCTGTAATGAACCCTAACGATCACCCACACGGTGGTGGTGAAGGTAAAGCACCAGTTGGTCGTAAAGCACCATCTACACCATGGGGTAAACCAGCTCTTGGTTTGAAAACTCGTAACAAGAAAGCTAAATCTGACAAACTCATCGTTCGTCGTCGCAACCAAAAATAATCTAATTTTAGTTGCTTAGCATTCTATATCATCCGCCAACTCGGTAGTCCGCTATTTTGCGGACAAGCCGCTGTGGTACATATTTTAAAGGAGAAAACACTAAAATGGGACGTAGTCTTAAAAAAGGACCTTTCGTCGATGAGCATTTGATGAAAAAAGTTGAAGCTCAAGCAAACGACGAAAAGAAAAAAGTAATTAAAACTTGGTCACGTCGTTCAACGATCTTCCCAAGTTTCATCGGTTATACAATCGCAGTTTACGATGGACGTAAACACGTACCTGTATACATTCAAGAAGACATGGTAGGTCACAAACTTGGTGAATTTGCACCAACTCGTACTTACAAAGGTCATGCTGCTGACGACAAGAAAACTCGTCGTAAATAATTTAGGAGGAAAACACAATGGCAGAAATTACTTCAGCTAAAGCAACTGCTCGCACAGTACGTGTTTCACCTCGTAAATCACGTCTTGTCTTGGATAACATCCGTGGCAAAAGCGTAGCAGACGCAATCGCAATCTTGAAATTCACACCAAACAAAGCTGCAGGCATTATCGAGGGAGTTTTGAACTCAGCAATCGCTAACGCTGAAAACAACTTTGGTTTGGAAAAAGCTAACTTGGTAGTCAGCGAAGCATTCGCAAACGAAGGACCAACGTTGAAACGTTTCCGTCCACGTGCGAAAGGTTCTGCTTCACCAATCAACAAACGCACAGCTCACATCACTGTAGTTGTGGCAGAGAAATAAGGAGGTAAAAACGTGGGTCAAAAAGTACATCCAATTGGTATGCGTGTTGGCATCATCCGTGATTGGGATGCTAAATGGTATGCTGAAAAAGAATACGCGGATTACCTTCATGAAGATCTTGCAATCCGCAACTTTATCAAAAAAGAATTGGCTGATGCGTCAACATCAACAATCGAAATCGAACGTGCTGTAAATAAAGTAATCGTTTCTATCCACACTGCTAAGCCAGGTATGGTTATCGGTAAAGCTGGTAGCAACGTTGATGCACTTCGTGCTCAATTGAACAAATTGACTGGTAAACAAGTACACATCAACATCATCGAAATCAAACAACCTGATTTGGATGCACACCTTGTTGGTGAGTCAATCGCTCGTCAATTGGAGCAACGTGTGGCATTCCGCCGTGCTCAAAAACAAGCTATCCAACGTGCAATGCGCGCTGGTGCAAAAGGTATCAAAACACAAGTTTCTGGTCGTTTGAACGGTGCTGATATTGCCCGTGCAGAAGGCTACTCAGAAGGAACTGTTCCTCTTCATACACTTCGTGCGGATATCGACTACGCTTGGGAAGAAGCTTTGACAACTTACGGTAAACTTGGTGTTAAAGTATGGATCTACCGTGGTGAAGTTCTTCCAGCTCGTAAAAACACTAAAGGAGGTAAATAACAAATGTTAGTACCTAAACGTGTAAAACACCGTCGTGAATTCCGTGGAAAAATGCGCGGTGAAGCTAAAGGTGGAAAACAAGTAGACTTTGGTCAATACGGTCTTCAAGCAACTACTAGCTCATGGATTACAAACCGCCAAATCGAAGCTGCCCGTATCGCTATGACGCGTTACATGAAACGTGGTGGTAAAGTTTGGATCAAGATCTTCCCACACAAATCATACACTGCTAAAGCTATCGGTGTACGTATGGGTTCTGGTAAAGGTGCTCCTGAAGGTTGGGTAGCTCCAGTTAAACGCGGTAAGGTTATGTTTGAAGTAGCTGGCGTTTCTGAAGAAATCGCTCGCGAAGCATTCCGCCTTGCTGGTCACAAATTGCCAGTTAAAGTTAAATTCGTAAAACGTGAAGCAGAATAAGGAGAAGACATGAAACTTCAAGAAATTAAAGATTTTGTAAAAGAACTTCGTGGCCTTTCTCAAGAAGAACTTGCTAAGAAAGAAAACGAATTGAAGAAAGAACTCTTCGAACTTCGTTTCCAAGCTGCTGCTGGTCAACTTGAGCAAACTGCTCGTTTGAACGAAGTGAAGAAACAAATTGCACGTATCAAAACTGTGCAATCTGAAACTAAATAATAGATTGGGAAAGGAGAATTTCAATGGAACGCAATAATCGTAAAGTTCTTGTTGGACGCGTAGTATCTGACAAAATGGACAAAACAATCACAGTTGTAGTTGAAACTAAACGTAACCACCCAGTCTATGGTAAACGTATTAACTACTCTAAAAAGTACAAAGCTCATGATGAAAACAATGTTGCTAAAGAAGGCGATATCGTTCGTATCATGGAAACTCGCCCACTTTCAGCTACAAAACGTTTCCGTCTTGTAGAAGTTGTGGAAGAGGCAGTTATCATTTAATCAACCTGAAAGGAGAAAATTGACATGATTCAAACAGAAACTCGTTTGAAAGTTGCTGACAACAGTGGCGCACGTGAAATCTTGACAATCAAAGTTCTTGGTGGTTCAGGACGTAAATTCGCGAACATCGGCGACATCATCGTTGCTTCAGTAAAACAAGCTACTCCTGGTGGTGCGGTTAAAAAAGGTGACGTTGTTAAAGCCGTTATCGTTCGTACTAAGACAGGTGCTCGTCGTGCTGATGGTTCATACATCAAATTCGATGAGAATGCTGCAGTTATCATCCGTGAAGACAAAAACCCTCGCGGAACTCGTATCTTTGGCCCAGTGGCACGCGAATTGCGTGATGGCGGTTTCATGAAAATCGTTTCATTGGCACCAGAAGTACTTTAATCAGATAGTTTTAGGAAATTTGTTACAGACTAGGCAGTTTGTTGTAGATAGTACTTGGGTACATCAAAACAAACTAACGAAGTCTGTGACGGATTTAGTAAACTAGAAAACAAACTAAGTCCCCTGGTTAAATCACTAACCAGGGTGCCCATTAGGGCGTAAGAAATCATAGGAGAAATCAAATGTTTGTAAAAAAAGGCGATAAAGTTCGCGTAATCGCTGGTAAAGACAAAGGCGTTGAAGCAGTTGTCGTAACAGCACTTCCAAAAGTAAACAAAGTTATTGTTGAAGGTGTTAACATCGTTAAGAAACACCAAAAACCAAACAGCGAAAACCCTCAAGGCGCTTTCGTTGAAAAAGAAGCTCCAATCCATGTGTCAAACGTTCAAGTTCTTGACAAAAATGGTGTTGCAGGACGCGTTGGTTACAAGTTTGTAGACGGCAAAAAAGTTCGCTACAACAAAAAATCAGGCGAAGTGCTTGATTAATCACGAAGGAAAGGAGAAGTATAATGGCAAATCGTTTAAAAGAAAAATATCTTAATGAAGTAGTTCCTGCTTTGACTGAACAATTTAACTATTCTTCAGTTATGGCTGTGCCAAAAGTTGATAAGATCGTTTTGAACATGGGTGTTGGTGACGCTGTTTCTAACGCTAAAAACCTTGAGAAAGCTGCTCAAGAATTGGCTTTGATCTCAGGTCAAAAACCACTTATCACTAAAGCTAAGAAATCAATCGCCGGCTTCCGTCTTCGTGAGGGTGTTGCGATCGGTGCGAAAGTAACTCTTCGTGGCGAACGTATGTATGAGTTCTTGGACAAATTGGTTACAGTTTCACTTCCACGTGTACGTGACTTCCACGGTGTACCAACTAAGTCATTTGACGGACGTGGTAACTACACACTTGGTGTGAAAGAGCAATTGATCTTCCCAGAAATCAACTTCGACGATGTTGATAAGACTCGCGGTATGGATATCGTTATCGTTACAACTGCTAACACTGACGAAGAATCACGTGCATTGCTTACTGGCCTTGGTATGCCGTTTGCAAAATAAGAGGGAGAGAATAAATGGCTAAAAAATCAATGATCGCTAAGAACAAACGCCCAGCTAAGTTCTCTACACAAGCTTACACACGCTGTGAAAAATGTGGACGTCCACACTCAGTTTACCGCAAATTTAAATTGTGCCGTGTATGCTTCCGCGACTTGGCTTACCTTGGACAAATTCCGGGTGTAACAAAAGCTTCTTGGTAAGAATAACTTACTATTCCCTTGCAATTCGTCGTCAGCACTTCTGGCCATACCTCAGTATTGCCTGCGAAGTGCTTCCTAGACTTGCTTAGGACTAGCAACTTATTCTATATATACACTTATCACTTGTCCGTAAGGACATCATTAACTAGCAAGTGATCCAATCAAACTGCTAGTAAGAGGAGAAACAACAAATGGTTATGACTGACCCAATTGCAGATTTTTTGACACGTATTCGTAACGCTAACCAAGCAAAACACGAAGTGCTTGAAGTTCCTGCATCAAACATCAAAAAAGGTATTGCTACAATCCTTAAAAACGAAGGTTTTGTGAAAAACGTTGAATTCATCGAAGATGACAAACAAGGCATCATCCGTGTATTCTTGAAATACGGACCAAACGGTGAAAAAGTTATCACTAACTTGAAACGCGTTTCAAAACCAGGTCTTCGTGTTTACTCAAAACGTGAAGATATTCCAAAAGTTCTTAACGGACTTGGTATCGCAATCATCTCAACATCAGAAGGTCTTTTGACTGACAAACAAGCTCGTCAAAAGAACGTTGGTGGTGAGGTTATCGCATACGTTTGGTAATCTTTTAGCTTCCAATTTCGTCATGTGCCTGTGTTAGAGCGTCTTGGCATACTCGAGTATAGCCTGCGTCGCTCTGCCTTGTCACATTTAGAAATTGAAACCTAAAAGCATGATTGCTTCACAAAAGCTATCATAAAACCTGCTCATTCGAACACGGGCTAAAGTCTGTGTAAAAAAGACAATCCTTCCTCGAAGCTTAGGCTTCTGCGTCAAGATTCCTATTTTTACTTTGACTTCTTAACGCCCTCTGTATCATGAGCCCCCGTGAAAACTAGTCGCTAGACGGCTTGATAATTTAACAGGAGAATTAAAAAATATGTCCCGTATTGGTAATAAAGTAATTACATTGCCTGCTGGTGTTGAGCTTGCTCAAAACAACGGCGTGGTAACTGTAAAAGGACCTAAAGGGGAATTGACTCGTGAATTCCCAACTGCTATTGAAATCCGTGTGGAAGGTGCAGAAGTAACTCTTCACCGTCCAAACGATTCAAAAGAAATGAAGACTATTCACGGTACTAGCCGTGCTAACCTCAACAACATGGTTGTTGGTGTTTCTGAAGGCTTCAAAAAAGAACTTGAAATGCGTGGTGTCGGTTACCGTGCTCAATTGGCTGGTAACAAATTGACACTTGCTGTTGGTAAATCACATCCAGATGAAGTGGTTGCACCAGAAGGTATCACATTTGAAGTTCCAACACCAACACAAATCGTCGTGTCTGGTATCAACAAAGAAGTTGTTGGTCAAACAGCAGCTTACATCCGTAGCCTTCGCGCTCCTGAGCCATACAAAGGTAAAGGTATCCGCTACGTTGGTGAATTCGTTCGCCGTAAAGAAGGTAAAACAGGTAAATAATAGCTTGCTGAGGTGGCTTAGCCACCTGGCTGACTATTTCTCAAATTGTTTCGTAAGAAACAGAATCATACATTAAGAGGTGAATATTGTGATTTCAAAACCAGATAAAAACAAAATCCGCCAAAAACGCCACCGTCGCGTTCGCGGTAAAATCTCTGGAACTGCTGCTCGCCCACGTTTGAACATTTTCCGTTCTAATACAGGCATCTACGCTCAAGTGATTGATGACGTAGCGGGTGTAACGCTCGCAAGCGCTTCTACTCTTGATAAAGAAGTTTCAAAAGGTACTAAGACAGAACAAGCTGTTGTTGTAGGTAAACTCGTTGCTGAACGCGCGGTAGCTAAAGGTATTTCTGAAGTGGTCTTTGACCGCGGTGGATATCTCTATCACGGACGTGTGAAAGCTTTGGCTGAATCAGCTCGTGAAAACGGATTGAAATTCTAATAGGGAGGACACTAAGAAATGGCATTCAAAGATAACGCAGTTGAAATTGAAGAACGCGTAGTAGCCATCAACCGTGTTACAAAAGTTGTTAAAGGTGGACGTCGTCTTCGTTTTGCAGCTCTTGTGGTTGTTGGTGACCGTAACGGTCGCGTAGGTTTCGGTACTGGTAAAGCTCAAGAAGTACCAGAAGCTATCCGTAAAGCAGTTGAATCTGCTAAGAAAAACATGATTGAAGTACCAATGGTTGGTACAACAATCCCTCACGAAGTTCGCTCAGAATTTGGCGGCGCTCGTGTATTGTTGAAACCTGCTTCAGAAGGTTCTGGGGTTGCTGCCGGTGGTGCAACTCGTGCCGTAATCGAATTGGCAGGTATCGCAGATGTGACTTCTAAGTCACTTGGTTCAAACACACCAATCAACATCGTTCGCGCAACAGTTGAAGGTTTGAAACAATTGAAACGTGCTGAAGAAGTGGCTGCACTTCGTGGCATCTCAGTTTCTGATTTAGCATAAGAAAGGAGATACTCATGGCTCAAATTAAAATCACTTTGACTAAGTCTCCAATCGGTCGCAAACCAGAACAACGTAAAACAGTTGTTGCACTTGGACTTGGTAAATTGAACTCTTCAGTTGTTAAAGAAGATAACCCAGCTATTCTAGGAATGGTGAACGCTATCTCTCACTTGGTAACTGTAGAAGAAGTTAAATAATCTAACAAATAGACTAAGTCGCATAGAGAAATCTTTGCGACTTCTAGTCCATTTTACATATTTACATACAGCGAGTTTGTGGAGGAAGACTCTTGTACTTCACAGGCGCTAGCATATAAAAGAGGAGAAATAATAATGAAACTTCATGAATTACAACCTGCTACAGGTTCTCGTAAAGTCCGCAACCGTGTAGGTCGTGGTACATCATCAGGTAACGGTAAAACATCTGGCCGTGGTCAAAAAGGTCAAAAAGCTCGTAGCGGTGGCGGTGTTCGCCCAGGTTTTGAAGGTGGACAAACTCCATTGTTCCGTCGTCTTCCAAAACGTGGATTTACAAATATCAACGCTAAAGAGTACGCAATCGTTAACCTTGATCAATTGAACGCTTTTGAAGATGGTGCAGAAGTAACACCAGTTGTGCTTATCGAAGCTGGAATCGTTAAAGCTGAAAAATCAGGAATTAAAATTCTTGGTAACGGTGAATTGACGAAGAAATTGACAGTTAAAGCTGCTAAATTCTCTAAATCAGCTGAAGAAGCAATCACTTCTAAAGGTGGCTCAGTAGAAGTCATCTAAGAGGTGGCAGCCTATGTTTTTTAAACTTTTAAAAGATGCCTTAAAGGTAAAATTGGTACGTAGTAAAATTCTATTTACTATCTTTATCCTTTTTGTCTTCCGCGTAGGAACCCACATTACAGTACCAGGAGTAAACGCAAAGAGTCTTGAGGCCTTGTCAAACCTTCCGTTCTTGAACATGTTGAGCTTGGTTTCAGGAAATGCTATGCGTAATTTCTCAGTTTTCGCACTAGGGGTTAGTCCTTATATTACAGCTTCCATCATTGTTCAACTTTTGCAAATGGATATTTTACCTAAATTTGTTGAATGGGGTAAGCAAGGTGAAGTTGGTCGTCGTAAACTAAATCAAGCAACACGCTACATTTCTTTGGTACTGGCATTTGTTCAATCGATTGGTATTACAGCAGGCTTTAATGCTTTGTCCGGCGCAAAATTGACCAATATGCCATTAAATTGGCAAACATATTTGTTGATTGGATCAATTTTGACAACAGGTTCGATTATTGTAACCTGGCTGGGGGAACAAATTTCTGAAAAGGGCTATGGTAATGGTACATCAATGATTATCTTCGCGGGTATCATTTCATCACTACCAGGGACTTTTCACGAGATTTACATTGATCGCTTTGTTAATATTGAATCAAGTCGTTTGGGGGAGTCAGCAATCTTTGTTGCTGCACTCGTCGTATTAATATTCTTTGTTGTGTATTTTACAACTTTTGTACAACAAGCAGAATATAAATTACCAATTCAATATACAAAACGTGCACAAGGAGCACCTTCTAGCTCATATTTACCGCTGAAATTGAATCCAGCAGGAGTTATTCCCGTAATCTTTGCAGGCTCAATCACTGCAGTTCCAACTTCTTTGATTCAATATTTCGCAAGTCAAAATAAGAGTGCCGGGTGGTTATTGACGGTTCAGGAATACTTTGATTATTCAACTGCTAAAGGTATGATTGTATATGCAGGTTTAATTATTGCCTTTACATTCTTCTACACCTTTGTTCAAGTAAATCCTGAGAAGACTGCAGAAAGCCTTCAGAAAAGTGCAGCCTATATCCATGGAGTTCGTCCTGGTAATGGCACTGAACAGTTTTTGTCAAAATTATTGACAAGATTGGCAGTAATCGGAGCACTCTTCTTGAGTTTTGTAGCTTTGTTGCCCATCCTTGCGCAAAATCTCTTTGGGCTTTCTTCAAGCATTGCATTCCTTGGTACAAGTTTAATTATCGTAATCTCTACAAGTATCGAAGGCATCAAGCAATTAGAAGGCTACCTTCTTAAGAGAAAATATGTAGGTTTCTTAGAAATTACAGAATAGAATATAGGTTGACCTAGTCAACCTTCTATTTTGTTTTTAGATAAGTTTGTCAATAATGGCAAATTTATGTGAAAACAAAATAAGGAGTTTGTCATGAATCTTTTAATTATGGGTTTACCAGGTGCTGGTAAAGGGACACAAGCGGCCAAGATTGTTGAGAAATTCAATGTTGCTCATATTTCAACAGGAGATATGTTCCGTGCAGCAATGGCCAATCAGACTGAAATGGGTATTCTTGCCAAGTCGTACATTGATAAGGGTGACCTCGTTCCCGATGAAGTTACTAATGGCATTGTCAAAGAACGTTTGGTTCAGGATGACATCAAGGAAAAAGGCTTTTTGCTAGATGGCTATCCTCGTACGATTGAACAAGCCCATGCCTTGGATGAAAATTTGGCTGACTTAGGAATTGAGTTGCAAGGTGTTATCAATATTGAGATTGATCCTTCAAAATTGGTAGAGCGTCTCAGCGGTCGTATTATTCATAAAGAAACCGGTGAGACTTTCCACAAAGTATTCAATCCACCTGTTGGAGACTACAAAGAGGAAGACTTCTACCAACGTGAAGATGACAAGCCAGAATCTGTCAAACGTCGTTTAGAGGTCAATATCGCACAAGGACAGCCAATCATTGATCATTATCGTGCAAAAGGGCTGGTCCATGATATTGAAGGTGACCAAGACATTGACCTTGTTTTCCAAGCAATTGATACAGTACTATCAAAATTGCAATAAACTAATAGATTTGGCTTGCATTTTTTATACAAAGATGATAAAATAGCCTAGTCTGACTTATAATTGTTACCTCTGTGTTCAGAGGACATCAAATCGATATTTAGAGAGGGGTTACTTTTGCATGGCAAAAGAAGATGTGATTGAAATTGAAGGCAAAGTAGTCGATACAATGCCAAATGCTATGTTTACTGTTGAGTTGGAGAACGGACACCAAGTCCTTGCAACTGTTTCAGGTAAAATCCGTAAAAACTACATTCGTATTTTGGTCGGTGACCGCGTAACTGTTGAGCTTAGTCCATACGACTTGACACGTGGACGTATCACATACCGCTTTAAATAGTCGAAATACTTGGAGGGATTAAACATGAAAGTAAGACCATCGGTCAAACCAATTTGCGAATACTGCAAAGTTATTCGTCGTAATGGTCGTGTTATGGTGATTTGCCCAGCAAACCCTAAACACAAGCAACGTCAAGGTTAAGAAATAGAAAGGAGAAAACATGGCTCGTATTGCTGGAGTTGACATTCCAAATGACAAACGTGTAGTTATTTCATTGACTTATGTTTATGGTATCGGTCTTGCAACATCTAAAAAAATTCTTGCAGCTGCAGGTATTTCAGAAGATGTACGCGTGAAAGATTTGACATCAGATCAAGAAGATGCTATTCGTCGTGAAGTTGATGCAATCAAAGTTGAAGGTGACCTCCGTCGTGAAGTTAACTTGAACATCAAGCGTTTGATGGAAATCGGTTCATACCGTGGTATCCGTCACCGTCGTGGACTTCCTGTCCGTGGACAAAACACTAAAAACAATGCCCGCACTCGTAAAGGTAAAGCTGTTGCGATTGCAGGTAAGAAAAAATAATATAGGAGGTAGAAAAATTGGCTAAACCAACACGTAAACGTCGTGTGAAAAAGAATATCGAATCTGGTATTGCTCATATTCACGCTACATTTAATAACACTATTGTTATGATTACTGATGTGCATGGTAACGCTATTGCTTGGTCATCAGCTGGTGCTCTTGGTTTCAAAGGTTCTCGTAAATCTACACCATTCGCAGCTCAAATGGCTTCAGAAGCAGCTGCTAAATCTGCACAAGAACACGGTCTTAAAACAGTTGAAGTTACCGTTAAAGGCCCAGGTTCAGGTCGTGAGTCTGCTATCCGCGCTCTTGCTGCCGCTGGTCTTGAAGTAACAGCAATTCGTGATGTGACTCCTGTACCACACAATGGTGCCCGTCCTCCAAAACGTCGCCGTGTATAATCATACATTCCATACACAGCTTTTCGTTTAAGAGGGAGTAAGAAATGATTGAGTTTGAAAAACCAACAATAACAAAAATTGATGAAAATAAAGATTACGGCAGATTTGTGATCGAACCATTAGAACGTGGTTACGGTACAACTCTTGGTAACTCTCTTCGTCGTGTACTTCTTGCCTCACTTCCAGGTGCTGCAGTAACATCAATTAAAATTGATGGTGTACTCCACGAATTCGACACAGTTCCAGGTGTTCGTGAAGATGTTATGCAAATTATTCTTAACATCAAAGGCATTGCTGTAAAATCTTATGTCGAAGACGAAAAGAAAATTGAACTTGATGTAGTAGGTCCAGCTGAAGTAACAGCAGGAGACATTCTTACAGATAGTGACATTGAAATTGTAAACCCTGACCATTATCTCTTTACCATTGCTGATGGTGCCACTTTTAAAGCTGTTTTGACTGTCAATTCAGGTCGTGGTTATGTACCAGCTGAGGGTAATAAGAAAGATGATGCACCAGTGGGAACACTTGCTGTAGATTCTATCTATACGCCGGTGAAGAAAGTCAATTATCAAGTTGAACCAGCTCGTGTTGGTAGCAACGATGGTTTTGACAAATTAACGCTTGAAATCAACACAAATGGCACCATTATTCCAGAAGATGCTTTAGGTCTTTCTGCACGTATTTTGATGGAGCACTTAGGTCTCTTCACTGACTTGACTGAAGTTGCAAAATCTGCAGAAGTGATGAAAGAAGCTGAAGTGGCTTCAGATGATCGTATGCTTGATCGTACGATTGAAGAATTGGATCTATCTGTTCGCTCATATAACTGTCTGAAACGTGCAGGCATTAACACTGTATTTGACTTGACAGAGAAAACTGAGCCAGAAATGATGAAAGTGCGCAATCTTGGTCGCAAGAGTCTTGAAGAAGTTAAAGTTAAATTGGCTGATCTTGGTCTAGGATTGAAAAAAGATAAATAATATAGGAGGAAATCATGGCATACCGTAAACTAGGACGCACTAGCTCACAACGTAAAGCAATGTTGCGCGATTTGACAACTGACCTTTTGATCAACGAATCAATCGTTACAACTGAAGCTCGTGCTAAAGAAATCCGTAAAACAGTTGAAAAAATGATCACACTTGGTAAACGTGGTGATTTGCACGCACGTCGTCAAGCGGCAGCATTTGTTCGTAACGAAATTGCATCTGAAAACTATGATGAAGCAACTGATAAGTACACTGCTACTACAGCACTTCAAAAATTGTTCTCTGAAATTGCACCTCGTTATGCAGAACGTAATGGTGGATATACTCGTATCCTCAAAACTGAACCACGTCGTGGTGATGCTGCACCAATGGCAATTATCGAACTTGTATAAGATCATCAATTTTGTTGAGTGTTATGATGATGGAATCCTATTCTGATTCTTAGTCTAGCTCTGGTCTACCGCTGAGCTTGTCTCAGCGGTAACACTCATCATGTTGATTGGACGCTTGTTTACGAAATTACTCTAAGATAGAATAATTTCGTAAGCAGGCGTTTTTATTAGATGATACATATCAGAAACAGATCATTTACAAGAAGAACGAATCAATAGTTATTTATCACAATCTTAGAAATATACAAATATAGTTTTAAACAGCTAGACCTTTAGACATAGCTATGGTTCTTTCAAGCCATACTGGTAGTGGAACTAAGAAATGAGGAACCA
>NZ_JAOTGC010000022.1:0-22560 GCF_044427445.1 Streptococcus sp. 2020WUSS084
TCCCTTGAATCAGCAGTTTAGGCAAAAACAGAACTTAGTCTGAGACTAAATTCTGTTGATTTTATGCAGTTTTCTCAAAGTAACTTCTGGAAGGACGGGAACTAGAACTTACTTTGAGAATTTACCGTCGAATTTTACCTCTTCAAGTAGGTAATTGATGAATTTTTCTCCCATGTCGGACAGCAATGCCTTTTCGTGTTGGATATAGACCAATTCGATTTCATCGTCAAATTCCAGAGGAATGGATACAATATTATCTCCGTTAAGATTTGAATTGAGGATACCTGTTGCGATTGTATAGCCATCCAGACCGATTAAGAGATTGAAGAGTGTGGCACGGTCAGATACGACAATCGATTTTTTATGGTGTTCCTGGGCTAGAATTTCTTCTGCAAAGTAGAAGGAGTTGTGAATACCTTGCTCGTAGCTGAGATAGGGGAAATCTACCAAATCATCGAGAGTGATTGACTTTCTTTGTGCCAAAGGATTGGTTTTGCTGACAAATACATGTGGTTTGGCAGTGAAGAGAGTTGTATAGGATAGTCGATTGTCATCCAAAAGTTTCAGCAGAACATCACGGTTGAAATGGTTGAGGAAAAGCACTCCGATTTCTGAGCGGAAATTCTTAACGTCATCAATGATTTCCCAGGTCCGCGTTTCACGTAGGAAGAGTTCATAATCTTCCATTTCAGTTTCTTTCAAAAGCGAGACAAAGGCGTTGACGACAAAGGCATAGTGTTGAGAAGAGACACTAAATAGTTGGCGTTTTGCATTCGGATTTTTATAGCGGTCTTCCAATAGTTCGGTCTGCTCAACAATTTGACGAGCGTAGGAAAGAAACTCCATGCCATCCTTTGTCAGGGTAATGCCCTTAGAATTACGGAAAAAGATTTTAATTTTCATTTCTTTTTCCAGGTCTCGTACAGCGTTGGAAAGGCTAGGTTGGGTAATGAAGAGTTGCTTGGCAGCCTCATTCATACTGCCTGTTTCTGCAATTTTGATAATATAGTATAATTGTTGGATTCTCATACCTCTATTGTAACATGATTTGACAAATTATTCTAAAAAATGTATAATGCTGAAAATATATCCTTTAACTGAGTCCAGAGAGGCGAAGAAGGGAACGTGATAAATAGGGCAAATGCTGCCTTCTTTTCGTGTTACCTTGCTAGCCAGCAAGGTTTTTTTCTCTATATCGACTTTCTTGTTTTCTGTGTCATTGTTATATAGAATAGGAGAAAAGATGATTTTAAAAGAACAGATGTTACTGGTGGACCAAGTCCAACTAGCGCCGCGAATTTTTGCTATGACCTTGCAGGGAGATATGGTCCAAGATATGAAAATGGGGCAGTTTATCCATATTCGTGTCCCAGATGATTCCATGCTCTTGCGGAGACCAATATCTATTTCCGAGATTGATAGGAATAAGGCTCAATGTCGGATTATTTACCGAGTGGAAGGTCAAGGGACGGAAGTCTTTTCGAAAATGACTGTTGGGCAGTATTTGGATGTTATGGGACCGCTTGGGAAAGGGTTTGAAGTAGACTTTCTTAAAGAAGGTGACCGCATTCTCATCATTGGCGGAGGAATCGGTGTTCCTCCCTTGGTGGAAGTGGCGAAACAGGCGGCGAACCGTGGCGCCAATGTCACGTCAGTCATTGGCTTTGCCACTAAAGAGGCCGTCATTTTGGAAGAAGAACTGGCAAGTTGTGGGGTGATCTATGTCACAACGGATGATGGTTCCTATGGGCGTAAGGGGAATGTCGCAACGGTCGTTGAAGAGCTGACAAACGAGTTTGCAGCCATTTACTCATGTGGGGCGCCAGCTATGATGAACTATGTTGACCAACGCTTTCAGGAACATCCTCATGCCTACATTTCACTGGAGGCTAGGATGGCTTGCGGGATGGGGGCGTGCTATGCCTGTGTTGTCAAACCCAAAGAGGGACAAGAACATGAGAACAAGCGTGTCTGTAAGGAAGGTCCAGTCTTTGCGACGGGTAGTCTGATTTTATAGGAGATTGAAATGACAAAACGATTAGCGATTTCCTTACCAGGCTTGAACTTGAAAAATCCCATCATTCCAGCCTCTGGCTGCTTCGGTTTTGGTCAGGAGTATGCAGATTATTATGACCTTAATCAGCTTGGTTCCATTATGATTAAGGCGACTACCCGTCATCCTCATTATGGCAATGCGACTCCCCGTGTAGCCGAGACACCAGCAGGTATGCTCAATGCCATTGGACTTCAAAATCCAGGCGTTGATGCCGTCTTATCCGAAAAACTCCCCTGGTTGGAACAGCATTTTCCAGACTTGCCTATCATTGCCAATGTGGCTGGTTTTTCCAATGAGGAATATGCTTATGTGTCAGGAAAAATTTCAAAGGCTCCAAACGTAAAAGCTATCGAGCTGAACATTTCTTGTCCCAATGTGGACCACGGAAATAATGGTCTCTTGATTGGACAGGTACCAGAATTAGCCTATCAAGCAGTAAAAGCAGCAGTCGAAGCCTCATCTGTCCCTGTTTACGTTAAGCTGACACCAAGTGTGGCAGACATAACCTTGTTGGCCAAGGCTGCTGAGGATGCTGGAGCGACTGGCTTGACGATGATAAATACCTTGGTTGGTATGCGATTCAATCTCAAAACTCGACAACCAATCTTGGCAAATGGTACAGGAGGAATGTCAGGTCCAGCAGTTTTTCCGGTTGCTCTCAAACTCATTCGTCAGGTTGCACAGATGACTGATTTACCGATTATTGGTATGGGTGGTGTGGATACGGCGGACAAGGCTATAGAGATGATGGTTGCAGGAGCTTCAGCTGTAGGGGTAGGAACAGCCAACTTTACAGACCCATTTGCTTGTCCAAAGATTATTCAAGACTTACCAAAACGCATGGAAGTTTATGGTATTGATAGTTTGGAAGGTTTACGCCGAGAAATCAGACATAGCTTGGGTAAGCGTTGACAAAGGTAAAATAAAAGAGTAATATAAAGAAAATATCTCCTTTAACTAAGTCCAGAGAGGCTAGGAAGGTGTCATGTAATAGGCTTGAAAGGTGATTTTCAAGCTGAATTCGTGCACATCCCTGACCGATTTGGCAGGGATTTTTGTGTAAATGAAAGGATTTTATGAAAGAAACAAGACCAATTATTGCCCTTGACTTTGCAGGTAAAGAAGAAGTTCAGTCTTTTCTGGAATATTTTCCACCAGATGAGAAACTCTATGTAAAGGTTGGAATGGAGTTGTATTATGCGGAGGGACCAGGTATTATCAATTATTTGAAAGGCTGTGGTCACAGTATTTTTCTAGATTTGAAACTGCATGATATTCCTAATACCGTCGAGTCTGCTATGAAAGTCTTGGCAAAACTCGGTGTGGATATGACTAACGTTCACGCTGCTGGTGGTGTTGAGATGATGCGGGCAGCACGAAGGGGATTGGGTAAGGATGCTGTTTTAATAGCGGTCACTCAGTTGACCTCTACCTCAGAGGAGCAGATGAGAACAGACCAGAATATTCAGACTAGTTTGCAGGAAGCGGTTGTTCACTATGCTCAAAGAGCACAAGAAGCTGGTCTTGATGGGGTGGTTTGTTCAGCGCATGAGGTAGCTTTGATTAAAGATGCCACAAGTTCTGATTTTGTGTGCCTGACGCCAGGGATTCGTCCGACTGGCGGTGAAGTAGGCGATCAGAAACGAGTTATGACACCAGCAGATGCTGCTCGAATCGGTAGTGATTACATCGTAGTAGGTCGCCCGATTACGAGAGCCGACCATCCTTACCAGACCTATTTGTCTATTAAAGAGGAGTGGAATCGTAGATAAGGTTTATCAGGTTACCATCGATAGACCTATCGGGTTTATTGATAAATTTGGCAATCAGTACCCCATCAATTACGGCTACGTTCCAAATCTATTGGCTGGAGATGGTGAAGAACAAGATGTTTACATCATTTCCAAAGATGTTCGGCAGCCTTTGACAGCTTTCGAGGGGAAATTGGTCGCGATTATCCATCGTAGAGATGATGTTGAGGATAAATGGGTTCTGACAGGTCTTGATGAAAAACTTACCGTGACAGAAATAAAAGAGAAAACCAATTTCATTGAACAGTATTTTGATTCATGGATTGAAATGGTGGACTAGGAGAAATCTGTAAGAATTCAACAGGGATAAATATAGTTTTTTGTAGGGTTCATAGATTGAACCAATACTTTAGGAGTGACAGGCTATTCGGCGGAATGGTCATGTTGGAATGGTACGCATTTAGAAGGAGGTCTATTATGACACTAGCAACAGAAATCGCATCACACTTATTGGATATTAAGGCAGTTCATCTGCGCCCTGAAAAGCCGTTTACATGGGCATCAGGTATCAAATCCCCTATCTATACAGATAATCGTATTACCCTGTCTTATCCTGAAACTCGAAATCTGATTGAAGATGGCTTTGTTCAACGCATCGAAGAGGAATTTCCTGAGGTTGAGGTGATTGCCGGAACGGCCACAGCAGGTATTTCCCATGGTGCTATCATTGCAGATCGGATGAATTTGCCATTTGCTTACATCCGTAGCAAGCCAAAAGACCATGGTGCAGGGAATCAATTAGAGGGTCGCATCGTCAAGGGACAAAAAATGGTTGTCGTTGAAGACCTGATTTCTACTGGAGGGTCTGTTCTAGATGCCGTAGCAGCAGCTGAGCGTGAAGGCGCTGACGTTATTGGTGTTGTGGCAATCTTTACCTATGAATTGCCAAAGGCAGATCGTAATTTTGACAATGCTGGCGTGAAATTGGTGACGCTCAGCAATTATTCAGAATTAATCAAAGTCGCAAAAGTACAGGGATATATCAATGCAGATGGTTTGAATCTGCTTAAAAAGTTCCGTCAAAATCAAGAAACTTGGCAGGAAGATTAGATTTAAAACGAGCCCACGCACGATTTCTGGGAACTTATCCTGTAAAATGGTATAATAGTCTCTAACGTATTTTGAGAATACAATAATTGACCGTATGAGGAGAAGAACATGATTTCAGTTATCGTGCCTTGTTTTAATGAAGAAGAGGCAATTCCCTATTTTTACGATGCTATGGAGAAAGTTCGTAAGGAGATGGGGGAACAATTTGAGTATATTTTTGTCAATGATGGTTCAAAGGATAGGACATTAACGGTTTTACGCCAATTGTCTGGTCAAGACCGAGCTGTTCGCTATCTTTCCTTTTCAAGGAATTTCGGGAAAGAAGCAGCTCTCTATGCAGGTCTACAAGCTGCGCAAGGCGAGCTAGTGACTGTCATGGATGTTGATCTGCAAGATCCACCTGAAATGTTGATGGAAATGAAGGCTATGTTGGATGGAAATCCAGATTTAGATTGCGTTGGAACCCGTCGTGTCAGTCGAGATGGTGAGCCACCGATTCGTAGCTTTTTTGCAAAATTATTCTACAAATTGATGAATAAAATCAGCCAGGTCGAGGTAGTAGACGGTGCCCGTGATTTCCGTCTCATGCGTCGTCACATGGTAGATGCCATTCTATCTGTGTCTGAATACAATCGCTTTTCAAAAGGAATTTTTGCTTGGGTAGGATTCGAAACAGAATACTTGCCCTATGAAAATGTTGAGAGGGTCGCTGGTGAAACTAGTTGGTCCTTCTGGAAATTGCTTTCTTATTCTATTGAAGGAATCATCAATTTTTCAGATACACCTTTGAATATTGCCTCCTATACAGGTTTTTTCACCTTCCTATTGTCGCTAGTTCTAATGGTTTTTGTGGTTTTCAAAACCTTGGTGTTCGGAGATCCTACAATTGGCTGGCCGTCGACTATTTGTATCATCCTATTTTTGGGAGGTCTGCAGTTGATGACCATTGGTATTCTCGGTAAATATTTGGCAAAAGTTTTCTTGGAAACGAAGAAACGTCCGATTTATATTGTTAAAGAGAAAAGTTCAAACTAGGAGCAGTTTATGGAACATTCAGCTTGGCACGAATTGATAAAGGCACAGTTGCCAGAGCATTATTTTGGTAAAATTAATCAGTTTTTAGATCATGTTTATGTTGGTGGAACCATTTATCCGCCTCGTGAGAAGGTATTTGCTGCCATTCAAACAACGGATTTGGAAGAGGTTAAAGTAGTTATTTTGGGACAGGATCCCTATCACGGACCTGGTCAGGCACAGGGCTTGTCATTTTCTGTTCCGAACTCGGTACCAGCTCCGCCATCTCTTCAAAACATCTTAAAAGAATTGACGGATGATATTGGCGCCAAACAAGATCATGATTTGACAGCATGGGCGGAACAAGGTGTGCTTTTGCTCAATGCTTGTTTAACTGTTCCAGCAGGTCAGGCAAATGGACATGCAGGGCAAATCTGGGAGCCTTTTACGGACGCTGTTATTAAGGTGGTCAATAGCTTAGACCAGCCTGTTGTCTATATTCTTTGGGGTGCTTATGCTCGCAAGAAAAAGGCGTTGATAACCAATCCAAAACATCTGGTTATCGAATCTGCTCATCCAAGCCCTCTTTCAGCCTATCGAGGTTTCTTTGGAAGCAAGCCCTTCTCACAAGCAAATGCCTACTTGACTTCACAAGGCAGAACAGGAATTGATTGGCTGCGATAATAGATGGTAATGGCTTTGGTACTACAAAGGAGAATATGAATGTTATTAGTGAAAAATGGTCGAGTATTGGATCCGCAATCTGGTTTAGACAAGGTTTGCGACATCTTGATGGACGGAAGTAAGATTATTAAGATTGCGGAGTCGATTTCAGAAGATGTTGAGCAAGAAGTGATTGATGCGACAGGATTAGTCGTTGCTCCTGGTTTGGTTGATGTTCATGTGCATTTTCGGGAGCCTGGTCAGACCCATAAAGAAGATATTCATACAGGAGCTCTTTCTGCAGTAGCGGGTGGTTTTACTTCTGTTGTCATGATGGCTAACACTAATCCGACGATTTCAAATGTTGAAACCTTAAAAGGAGTATTGGATTCCGCTAAAAAAGAAGCCATCCATATTTATAGTGTGGCAACCATTACAGATAATTTCGATGGGCAAAATCTGACCGATTTTCCTGCTTTGCTAGAAGCTGGAGCGGTAGCCTTTTCGGATGATGGTATTCCTTTGACAAATGCTGGCGTGGTTAGACAAGCTATGAAATTAGCCAAAGAGCAGGGCTGTCTCATCAGCCTGCATGAAGAAGACCCTGACCTGAATGGTGTCTTGGGACTAAACGAGCAAGTAGCTGAAAAACATTTTCATGTTTGTGGAGCAACTGGCGTAGCAGAATACAGCATGGTCGCTCGCGATGTCATGATTGCCTATGAAACAGGTGCCCGTGTCCATATCCAGCATCTATCCAAAGCCGAGTCGGTCAAGGTGGTTGAATTTGTTCAAGGTCTCGGAGCAAACGTCACGGCAGAAGTAGCACCCCAACATTTTTCACGAACTGAGGACTTACTTCTAACAAAAGGTGCCAATGCTAAAATGAATCCGCCATTACGCTTGGAAAGTGACAGATTAGCGGTTATTGAGGGATTGAAATCTGGTGTTATCTCTGTCATTGCGACGGACCATGCACCTCATCATGCAGATGAGAAAAATGTAGAGGATCTCACAAAGGCCCCATCAGGAATGACAGGCTTGGAAACCTCGCTTTCACTTGGTTTGACGCATCTGGTGGAAGAAGGGCATCTGACACTCGTGCAATTGTTGGAGAAAATGACTATTAATCCAGCCAAGCTCTATGGTCTTGATGCTGGCTATCTTGCTGAAAATGGACCAGCTAATCTTGTTATTTTTGACCCAAATGCAAATCGGTTGGTTACAGCGGATTTTGCCTCGAAGTCTGCTAATTCTCCATTTGTTGGTGATAGTCTGAAAGGACAGGTCCTTTACACCATTGCAAATGGACAAATAGTATTTGGTAAATAGGAAATGAGCGGATTAGATAGCTAATTCGCTTATTTCGAACCTTTTTGACGTGTAAGCGATTTTAATGTTTTTGTTTTTCTGTAAAAAGTGTATAATAGTACTATAAGTAACACCAAAGGAAGGTTAATTTATGAAAAAGAAAGATTTATTGTTGCCTGTAATGTCCACACTCTTGTTGGCTCCATTTGTTTTAGCTCAACAAGTACAAGCTGCTGAGACAACAACTGCAGCTACCACAACCAATCAGCCAGCAACGACTGATGCAACTGCTACGGTACCAGCAACGTCAGTTGAAAACGTAGCAACGGAGGAAACTGTTGTCCCTGCTGCGGAAGAAACAGTAGAGGCAGTCATTATCCACACAAACGACGTTCACGGTCGCATTCTTGAAGAAAAGAATGTCATTGGTGACGCTAAGGCTGCGGCAGTCATTGAAGAAGAACGTGCCAAAGTAGAGAATACAATTGTAGTAGATGCTGGTGATGCCTTCCAAGGACTTCCAATTTCCAACTCTACAAAAGGTGAAGACCGCGCCAATATCATGAACCAAGTCGGCTATGATGCAATGGCTGTTGGTAACCATGAATTTGACTTTGGGATGGATCAAGCAATCAAGTACAAGGAAACTTTGAACTTCCCGCTATTGAGTGCTAACACTTACGTTAATGGCGCTCGTGTTTTTGAAGCTTCAACTATCGTCGATAAAACTCCAACTGTTGTAGGTGATGAATTTGTAGTTATCGGTGTAACAACACCTGAAACTGCTACAAAAACCCATCCGAAAAATGTTGAGGGAGTAACGTTTACCGACCCAGTCACAGAAGTCAATAAAGTGATTGACGAAGTGGAAGCGCGTGCTCTAGCAGATAATCGTGTTTACAAGAACTATATCATTCTAGCTCACCTAGGTGTCGATTCTACAACACCTGTTGAATGGAGAGGTTCAACTCTTGCTGAAGCACTTTCTAAAAATAGTAAATTAGCTGGTAAACGTGTTATTGTTATCGACGGTCATTCCCACACGGTAGAAGCAACTACCTATGGAGATAACGTTACTTATAATCAAACAGGCTCTTACTTGAACAATATTGGTAAAGTAACCTTGAAATCCGATAAATTATTGGGTGAAGCTAGTTTGATTTCTGCCGCGGATACTAAGAACGTGACGCCAAATGCTAAAATCGCAGCCTTGGTTGATGAAATTAAAGCAAAATATGAAGCTGAAAATGCTCAAGTAGTTATTGAAAATAACCCAGTAGAATTAAACGGAGATCGCTCAAACGTGCGTGTTCGTGAAACCAACTTGGGGAATGCAGTGACGGATGCGATCTATGCCTATGGTCAAACAGGATTTTCAAACAAAACTAGCCTTGCTGTGACTAACGGTGGTGGTCTACGTGCAACAATTGCTAAAGATCAGCCTGTTACAAAAGGTGATATTATTGCAGTCTTGCCATTTGGTAACATTGTTTCTCAAATCACTGTGACTGGTCAGCAAATTTATGATATGTTTACCAAGTCTTTATCATCTACATTGCAAGTGAATCCAGAAACTGGCGAGATGCTTTTAGATGAAAATGGTATGCCGCTCTTTGAAGCTAGTGGTGGATTCCTACACATTTCAGGAGCAAATGTATTCTACGATCCAACTCTTCCTGTAGAAGAACGTGTTCTTATTATCGGTATTCTTAATCCAGAGACTGGCGAATATGACGCCTTGGATCTTGAAAAAACGTACTATTTAGCAACAAATGACTTCCTTGCTGCTGGTGGTGATGGCTACACAATGCTTGGCGGAGCACGTGAAGAAGGTCCTTCAATGGACAGCGTCTTTGCTGAATACCTAAAGACAGCTGACTTATCAGCTTATGAGGTTGTCAACCCATATTCACGTATCATTCCTGTAAATTCAAGCATTGATACTGATGAAGATGGCTACCCAGACTTTATCGAAATTTTATTGGATACTGATCCAGAAAATCCAGCCTCAAATCCAGAAACTGTTCCAGCCGAAAATACGGATTCACCATCTAATCAAGTACAAAATACTTCAGCAACGGACAAGAAGACCCCAGTTGATTCTCCTAAAGTAGGAGATAAAAAACCAGAAGTAGCAAGTCCAGCAAAAACTACAAAAGCAGGAGTCTTGCCAAATACTGGTGACCAGATGAATCTGACGCTCAGCCTGTTTGGTTTAGGTCTTGCAGGACTGGCCATGGCAGTAGGTCGTAGAAAAGAAAATTAATCAATCATCTGAAAACAGGGTCTTCGGACTCTGTTTTTGACTGGAGGAAACATGCAAACTGTATTTCAATATCAAAAAGAGGGGGATCGTGAGCAGATTAGTTCTTACGTTCTGCTCAGCAACTCCCCACGTCGTAAACAATTATTGGGATTTTTACAACCACAAATCGCATCAGTTGAAGTGGATGAGCGTGGTATCGAAGAACATTTTATGAAACAATTCGCTACAGATGATTTTCTCACTCGAGCTGCAAAAACCTGTTGTGAAATTTCCAAAGCCAAATCGGACATGGATTTGGTAACTGGTCATCTCTATATTTCTGCGGATACAATCGTCGTGTCAGATGGGAAAATTTTTAACAAACCTCAAGATTTGACAGAAGCTGAAACCATGTTACGTTCCTATTTTGGAAAGAGCCATTACGTTGTAACATCTGTCTGCCTACGGACAAGTCACTCACTGGATGTTTTTTATACGGTTGCACAGATTGATTTTGTGGACTATTATCCAGCCTTGGAAGAAGCGATTCAGTCCTATATCCATGATAAACAACCACTCGACAAGGCAGGTGCATACGGTATTCAGGAGCTTGACCCACGCTTTGTAGCAGGTATTTCTGGGGATGTTCACACCATTATTGGTCTACCTGTAGCAGAAGTTTCGCGCAGGATTTTTGGGAGTGGGAAAGAACTCTACTAATCGAAAAAGAGTTCGTCTTCCCACCCCCGCACAGTTGATTAGGTCAGATTTGGAGTGTGAAACGCGAACAAATCTGCCAATCAACCACTGCGCTGAGATGTTGACACTAACCTTATTAAGTGATGCTATAATTTAGCTCAGCATTTTGAAAAATAGCAGAGCTCAATAGCTAGTTTGTGGTATAATAGTGGTCGAAAAGGAGAGTTTATGACCGTCGACATTGAAAGATACAAGCAATTGGCCCAGCAGAAGCAAGGAGAACATCGAAAATTTCTAGCAAATTTGAAGAAAAAAGCACCTAAGAATTTAGACAGAATCGTACAGGACATACACGCAGAAGTCTTTTCTGAAATTGATTGTACAGAATGTGCAAACTGTTGCAAAACATTGGGGCCACTTTTTACCGAAGC
Source organism: Streptococcus sp. 2020WUSS084 (assembly GCF_044427445.1). NCBI lineage: Bacteria > Bacillati > Bacillota > Bacilli > Lactobacillales > Streptococcaceae > Streptococcus > Streptococcus sp. 2020WUSS084. The sequence continues at coordinate 11,281 of NZ_JAOTGC010000022.1, forward strand.
TGATATTACTCGCATTGCCAAGCATCTTCGAATGAAACTACCTGTTTTCGAAGAGATGTATTTGAGAGTAGACGAAGATGGAGATAAAGTATTTCAGGCAATGCCTTGCCCATTCCTAGGTGGAGATAATCTTTGTAGCATCTATGATGCTCGTCCCAAAGCCTGTCGAGAATTTCCGCATACTGACCGCAAGAAGATTTATCAAATCAACAATTTAACAATAAAAAATACTCTGATTTGTCCCGCAGCCTATCTCTTTGTCGAAAAGTTACGGGAGAGAATTTAAGAGGAACAAGTAAGACAAAATATTGATTTTCTGCTATAATAATAAAAAAACAAGCCGTTTTTACGGCTTTTTTCAATGAATCATATTTAGGAGGACCCCATGGCAATTATTCAATGGTTTCCGGGCCACATGTCAAAAGCTCGCAGGCAGGTGCAGGATAACATCAAGCACGTTGATTTCGTGACCATTTTGGTCGATGCTCGCCTGCCCCTATCTAGCCAAAACCCCATGCTGACCAAGATTGTCGGCGACAAGCCCAAGCTCATGATTCTCAACAAGGTTGATTTGGCTGACCCTGTTCGTACAAAAGAATGGCAGAGCTACTTTGAAGGTCAGGGCATTTGTACCCTTGCCATCAACTCAAAAGAGCAAGCGACGGTGAAAAAAGTGACCGACGCAGCCAAGAGTCTGATGAAAGACAAGATTGAACGTCTCCGCGAAAGAGGGATTCAAAAGGAGACCTTGCGAACCATGATTATCGGTATTCCAAACGCCGGAAAATCCACCCTTATGAACCGTCTGGCTGGTAAAAAAATCGCCGTTGTCGGCAACAAACCAGGTGTGACCAAGGGCCAACAGTGGCTCAAGTCCAATAAAGATCTTGAAATCCTTGATACACCAGGTATTCTCTGGCCTAAATTTGAGGACCAGGAAGTTGGACTGAAGTTGGCTCTGACTGGTGCGATTAAGGACCAGCTCTTGCCTATGGACGAGGTCACTATTTTTGGTTTGGACTATTTCAAGGTCAACTACCCAAAACGTCTACAAGAGCGGTTCAAGGGCATGGATTTGGAGCAGGAAACGCCTGAACTCATCATGGACTGGACCAAGAAACTGGGTTTCCGTGATGATTATGACCGTTTTTATAACCTCTTTGTCAAGGATGTTCGGGACGGTCGTTTGGGCACTTATACATTAGACAGGGTGAGTGACTTAGATGGCAACGATTAAGGAAGTGACGGCTCTGCTGGCTCAGGTGGACAGTCTAGACAGTCCTGTCTGGGCAGACTTGGCTCAGGACGTGCGAGCAGGGGTCCAAGCTGCTATCAAGAAACGCCAAAAGGAGTTGGAAAAAGAAGCAGCAGAAGACGCTCGCTTAGAAGCTATGCTATGTTACGAAAAAGCCCTTTATGAAAATGGAGTGGAGTTAATCGCTGGTATTGACGAAGTCGGCCGGGGTCCTCTAGCAGGTCCTGTGGTGGCAGCGGCGGTTATCTTGCCCAAAGGGTGCAAAATTCGCTACCTCAACGACTCCAAGAAAATCCCCAAGTCCAAGCACGAGTCAATCTACCAAGAAGTCATGGAGCGGGCGGTGGCAGTCGGTGTGGGCGTCAAAGATGCAGCTGTCATCGACCAGGTCAACATCTACGAGGCGACCAAGTTAGCTATGTTAGAGGCTTTGGGAAAGCTGAACCAAGAGCCTGAACATCTCTTGATAGATGCAATGAAGTTGGATACCTCCATACCGCAAATCTCTATCATTAAGGGAGATGCCAATAGCCTGTCTATCGCAGCGGCCTCTATCGTGGCTAAAGTGACGCGGGACAAAATGATGACAGACTATGACAAGGAGTTCTCAGGCTACGGTTTCGCCAAGAATGCTGGTTATGGAACGGCAGAGCATTTGGAAGGCTTGAACAAGCTAGGCATCACGCCCATTCACCGTAAGACCTTTGAGCCCATTAAGTCTATGGTAGCAGGGGGAAACTAGTTTTGACAGTCTTTTTCTGCTTATTTTTAGCGGCTATCGGTTTGTTTGCTCTCATCTATTTCTGGGAGCGGCGGTCGATTTTCATCTCCCTGTTTGCCTTGAACATCCTCGTCTGGGCCTTGGCATGGATTATCTCAACAGGCATTCTCGAAAACAATGAAATCTTGCGCTTGCTGGCTATAGCTGTGGCTATGGTGCTCTTTTTAGCCTTGTTAAGTGGTCCATTTGTCCTGCTTTTCACACTTTATCTAAATGGTTTTCAGATTTTGAAGAGAGAAGGGGTTCGTTTCCATAATTTCCTATCCATGGGACTGGCAGTCGCCCTGACTTTCTATCTCTTCATCGCTCCCTTTGTGGTTCAATCCCTTTTAGGCATCAGCTTTTTCAACATGCTGTTCGTCTACGTTGGTTTTTTGGTGTCCTATGCCATTATCATCAGCATGCTCTATACCACGTCTAGCTTTGTCAATTTGGTCAATCTCTTCCCAGGCAAGCTTGATTATGTGGTAGTCTTAGGTGCTGGCTTAATTGGTGACAAGGTAACGCCACTTTTGGCTTCGCGGATTGAAAAAGGCATAGCGATCTACCAGAAACATCCTGGTAGCAAGCTCATCATGTCAGGCGGACAGGGTCCTGATGAACTCTTGGCAGAGGGGCAGGCTATGGCTAACTATGCCTTGGAACAGGGGATTCCTGCGGAAGATATTGTGATAGAAAACCAATCAACCAATACCGAGGAAAACTTGAAATTTTCCTATGCCCTGATGAAACCTGGTAGTCGATTTGCCCTTGTAACCAATTACTATCACGTTTTCAGAGCTCTGCTATTGGCACGACAATTGAAAATCAAATGTATCGGCTACGGCGCAAAAATCAGATTTTACTTTAGCCTTAATGCCTTCATTCGGGAATTTGTTGGCTATGTGGTCATGAGCCGAAAGACGCATTTGGTATTTTTGAGCATCGTGTCAGTCCTTTATCTGATTGCAATGATTATCAGTTTGATTCATTAAAAAACAGCCTCTAGGTGACTAGAAGCTGTTTTCTTATAACATAAAGTAGACAATGGCCATATATTGCAGTGCTGAAGCCAGTAGGATAAAGAGATGCCAAATCATGTGGAAATAGGGCTTTTTCTTGGCGTAGAATAGGGCTCCAATAGTATAAGATAAGCCACCAGCCAGCATCAAAATTCCGAAAACAAGTCCAGTCTTTTGCAGAATAGCTGGCAGAATAAAGACAACCAACCAGCCCATAAAGAGATAGAGAAAAAGGCTGAATTTTTCATTGATTTTTTTGGCGAAAATTTTATAGAGAATGCCAAAAATAGTTAATCCCCATTGTAAACCAACAATTAGATACCCCAACCAACCACCGACCAAGGATAGGGCAACAGGTGTGTAGCTTCCAGCGATAGCAATGTAAATCATGCTGTGGTCGATAATCCTTAGGACGTATTTGTGAGTAGAAGCGTAGGGCATGGAGTGGTAGATGGAAGAGGATAGGAACATGAGAAATAGGCTGATGACAAAGATAGTCATGCCGACCACAGCAGTCACGTTATAATCTTGAAAAGAATGGATAGCAGTAATGGGGAGTAAGACCAACATAAGCAGGGCTCCGACTGCATGGGTGACACTGTTAGCAACCTCCTCTCCAAAGGATAGTTGCAGGCTCAATTTCAAACTAGGATTCATAGTGACTCCTTTCTAACTCCATCGTGAGTTGACGGGTTTTGTAATATAGTTTAACAGACTGGCAGGCATAACGAATGATTTCAGGAGTTTCATCACTCTCCTCATTTCGCATGCAGTCAACAAAATGATTGTATAAGGTTTCAGAGTTGTTCGAGTGGAGAAGAAGATTTAAGGTCTGACTGATTTCTTGAATAGAAAAGACATTTTTTAAGATGGTCAATGCTATCAAGCGGGCAACTTGCTGTTTTTGATATTTTTTCTTAACAGGTTTTTCAATCTGTTTGTGTTTAACGTAATTATTGATCATTGCAGCAGTTAATACTCTTCGAAAATCAACATTATCCCTTGTCAACTTGCCTTGATGAACCCCAGTTCTATCATCAGCTTCGTTTCCTGGGCTACTGTTGATTTTCATTGAGTATAAACTCTTCTGTTCAAGGCTTTCCTGAGAATTGACTACTTGATTAACATACAGCAGAACTTGGTCCAAATACAAATCCAAATCAGGTAATTCATGCCAGTAGGGGATAGTCTGTTTCATGATTGTCCACCTCCTTTTATCTAGTATCGGTAACTAGATTGTATAATATTCTGTATTTTATGTCAAACAAAATACCTTCTGTAACAAGTAAATACAGAAGGTCTGGTTATTATAGAAGGATAAGATTTTCAGGTAGTGCCATCTTGTAAAGGGAGTAAGCCCCGTCTAGATTTTTAACCTTAAAGCCCTTTTCTTTTAAGATACGTTCGGCAATGTACGAGCGAAGGCCACTATGGCAACTGACGATGTATTCTTTTGAAGTGTCTAGTTCTCCTAGCCGCTCACGGAGTTGGCCCAGAGGAATATGGATGAATTCTTTGAATTGCCCATTTGCGACCTCACCAGGATTACGGACGTCTAACAAGATTTTGCCGTTTGCTAGCTCCTCGTCTAGTTGGTGCCATTGGACATTTTGACTGATGCCTTCTGCGATGTTCATGGCAGCATATCCAATCATATTAATAGGATCTTTGGCTGAACCAAATGGTGGGGCGTAGGTCAATTCTAGTTCTGGCAAATCTTCAATCGTAAGTCCAGCCTTGATGGCAGTGGCAAGGACATCAATCCGCTTATCAATACCTTTTTGACCGACTGTCTGTGCACCAAAGATTTTTCCGTCAATAGGAGAAAAAATCAGTTTCAGAACAATATCAGTCGCACCTGGATAGTAGCTTGCATGGTCTTTTCCAGTTGTATGAACGACGGCATATTCATGGCCGAGTGATTGAACGGTACGTTCGATTAAACCAGTTGATGCTGCCACTAAATCAAAGACTTTGACGATAGCAGTACCGATTGAGCCTCTGTTAGTGCGAGCGAATCCAGCAATGACATCAGCTACCTGTCTTCCCTGACGGTTAGCAGGAGAGGCCAATGAAATCAAGGCATCCTGTCCTGTTATTTCTTGTTTAACTACAATGGCATCACCAACGGCGTAGATATTATCTTGATTGGTCTGATAGTTTTGGTCTACGAGTATTCCACCTCGAAGTCCTAGCTTGATTCCAGCATTTTTAGCCAGTTGACTATCGGGAGCAACACCAACTGATAAAATAGTTACATCAGATGATAGGGTCTGTCCATTAGAAAGTTCGACTACTTGACCCTTTTCACGAAAAGCAGTGACAGACTGCCCTGTGATTACTTTGACACCTTTACTTGTTAGCTCGGCTTCAACAAAACGTGCCATTTCCAAGTCAAAAGTAGGTAATACATGAGGAGCCTGTTCGACAAGAGTGACTTTTAAGCCTTTTAAGGCAAGATTTTCAGTCATTTCTAGACCGATAAATCCTGCACCGATAACAACTGCGTGACCAGACTTGATTTGGTTTAGCTTGGTCATTATCTTGTCTAAATCAGGTACGTTCCGAAGTGTGAAGAGATTTTCAGCTTCTTCAATTCCCTTTAAATTTGGGATGACAGGTTTGGCACCTGGTGATAGGATTAGTTTGTCGTAGTTTTCAATGATGTCACCGTTTGGAGTATTCACTGTAACAGTCTGTTTGTCAGCATTGATACTAATGACTTCATGGAAAGGGCGGACATCTAGATTAAAGCGTTTTTTCAAACTTTCTGGCGTTTGGAGTAATAAGCTATCATGCTCTGCTATTTCCCCAGAAATATGATAAGGTAAACCGCAGTTGGCAAAGGAAACGTATGGTCCTTTTTCAAACACAATGATTTCAGCATCTTCCATGAGACGACGCAGACGAGTAGCAGCAGACATACCGCCAGCAACCCCACCGACAATAACAATTTTCATTTAAACCTCCTAAATAATATCTCCAGTCCAGGCATTCATACCGCCTTGAACATTGACCGCTTGATAGCCTTGAGATGTTAAGTAATCTGTCGCCCGTTGGCTACGCATACTTGATTGACAGATGATCAGATAGTGTTTGTTTTTATCACCTTTAAATTGGTCTATTTGACTTAATGGCTGGTTGATAGCTTCTGGAATGTGACCACTGGCAAATTCATCAACTTCACGGACGTCCAACAATTTGGTGTTTTTATCTTCCAATACTTTTGGCAAATCTTGTAAAGATAAACTTTCTTTTTGCTTTAAAATTGTAGATAATATCTGTTTCAACATAAATACCTCTTCCATACCCCTAGGGGTATTTTAAATATAGCAGATGATAACGCTGATTGTCAAGTTTTAGAATTGACATTTTATGAAACAAGCAGTACCATATAGGGTATGAATACAGAGAAGAAAAAGATGATAAATCGTTTGAAACGTGCAGAAGGTCAGCTCCGTGGCATTCAAAAAATGATTGAAGAAGAGCAAGAGTGTATCGATATTGTGATGCAGCTGAGTGCAGTTCGTTCCAGTATCAACAGTATGATGGGAATGGTCATTGCTCAAAAAGTTCAAGATTGCATTGAACACCCTTCCGATAATCCCGAGGAACAAGAGGCACGGCTAGCAGAAGCTATTAATTTGATTATAAAAAAATAGGAGTAGGGCTATGTTAACAGAAAAAGAAAAGATGATAGCTGGGCAATTTTATATGGCAGCCGATCCTGAATTGAGAGAGATGCGAACCTTTGCCCGCCAACAGATGAAAAAATTTAACGAAGAACTAGATGGACAAGCCCGCTCCGAGCGATTGAAAAACTGGTTGGGAGCTACAGGTGAGCGGATTTACATGGAGCCAAATTTCTACTGTGACTACGGTAGCAATATTCATGTTGGTGAGGATTTTTACGCAAATTTTAACTGTACGATGTTGGATGTTTGTCCCATTACCATTGGGAAAAATGCCATGCTTGGTCCCAATGTACAGTTGCTAACTCCACTTCATCCACTAGATCCTGATGAACGAAATTCTGGTTTGGAATATGGCTCTCCAATTACCATTGGTGATAATTTCTGGGCTGGTGGTGGTGTGACAATCTTACCTGGTGTGACCTTGGGCAACAATGTTGTTGTTGGTGCTGGTTCCGTTGTGACCAAGTCTTTTGGTGATAATGTCGTTTTGGCTGGCAATCCTGCGCGTGTTATCAAAGAAATACCTAAAAAATAATTCTTCTTCGGGAGAATTTTTTCTTTGCCTTGCGAATAGAGTAAGTGAGGTGAAGAAAATGAATAATTTTGAATTGTTTAAATGGAAAAAAGCAGGTTTGACCAATCTTAATGTGAATAAAGTTTTGGCCTATCAAGAAAAACACGGTAAAAAATTGACTTTACGCAATGTTGCTGTAGTGTCTGAATGTAAAAATCCAGTGCTATTTATGGAAAATTATAAGAATCTAGATACAAAAGCCTGCCGCGAGGAATTTAATAAGTATCCATCATTTTCAATTTTAGATGACATCTATCCTTTGGCGCTCAAACAGATTTACAATCCACCTGTACTTTTGTTTTATCAAGGGGATTTAGAATTGCTAGAAAAATCAAAGCTGGCAGTTGTTGGTACACGAAATGCCAGTAAAAATGGTATCCAATCTGTTCAGAAAATTATCAAAGAATTGAGCAATCGTTTTGTCATTGTTAGTGGTTTGGCAAGAGGAATTGATACAGCTGCCCACATTGCCAGTTTGAAAAATGGAGGCCAAACCATTGCTGTAATCGGAACAGGTTTAGATAATATTTATCCAAAAGAAAATAAAGATTTGCAGACCTATATTGGAAAACACCATTTGGTGCTGACAGAGTATGAAGCTGGTGCTCAGCCACTCAAATACCATTTCCCAGAACGCAATCGCATCATTGCTGGGTTGGTAGAAGGTCTGGTGGTCTGTGAGGCAAAAATGCGGTCTGGCAGCTTGATTACCAGCGAACGTGCTTTGGAAGAAGGAAGAGAAGTCTATGCCATACCTGGTTCCATTATGGACGGAAAATCAGATGGTTGTCATCATCTGATTCAAGAGGGAGCAAAGTGCGTTACATCAGGCTTGGACATCATTTCTGAGTATCAATTTTAAAACAAGTCTTCCTATAGGAAAATAAATATCTTGACACTGACTGAAAAATAGTATATTCTTTGTGAGGTTAAAAATATTTGTAAGGTATAAGAATGGCTACAAAAACAGTTAGTAAGAAAAAAACAACAACCAAGAAAAATCTCGTTATTGTAGAGTCGCCTGCTAAGGCAAAAACAATCGAAAAATATCTTGGTAAAAATTATAAGGTCGTTGCTTCAGTCGGGCATATTCGAGATTTGAAGAAATCTAGTATGTCTATTGACTTTGATAACAACTATGCACCTGAGTACATCAACATCCGTGGAAAAGGACCACTCATCAATTCTTTGAAAAAAGAAGCAAAAAATGCTAAGCAAGTCTTTCTCGCGAGTGACCCGGACCGCGAAGGAGAAGCAATTTCTTGGCATTTGGCTCACATTTTGGGATTGGACGCAAACGATAAAAACCGTGTTGTCTTTAATGAAATTACAAAAGATGCAGTAAAAAATGCCTTCCAGGAGCCACGTGCTATTAACCTAGACTTGGTAGATGCCCAGCAAGCTCGACGTGTCTTAGACCGTATTGTAGGCTACTCTATCTCACCTATTTTATGGAAGAAAGTCAAAAAAGGTCTGTCAGCAGGACGTGTTCAATCGGTTGCTCTCAAATTAATAATCGACCGTGAAAATGAAATCAGCAATTTCAAACCAGAAGAATATTGGACAATTGATGCAACCTTCAAAAAGGGGAGCAAAAAATTCCAGGCTTCATTCTACGGTATAGATGGAAAGAAAACTAAAATTGAAAACAATGAGCAGGTTAAAGAAATTCTCGCCCGACTCGATGGAGATGATTTCTTAGTAGAACAGGTTGAGCGTAAGGAACGCAAACGAAATGCACCTCTGCCTTACACAACTTCTACTATGCAGATGGATGCGGCTAATAAAATCAATTTCCGTACTCGTAAAACCATGATGGTTGCCCAACAACTTTATGAGGGTGTCAGTCTTGGCGCAGGTGGTACCCAAGGTTTGATCACCTATATGCGTACGGATTCAACACGTATTAGCCCTGTTGCACAAGCACAAGCTGCTGACTTTATCACGGAGCGTTTTGGTGCTACCTATTCAAAGCATGGTAATCAAGTAAAAAATGCCAGTGGTGCACAAGATGCCCACGAAGCCATTCGTCCATCAAATGTTAACTTAACACCTGAATCAATTGCGAAATATCTGGACAAGGACCAGTTGCGACTATATACACTGATTTGGAATCGTTTTGTCGCAAGTCAGATGGCTGCAGCAGTTTTTGATACCATGAGTGTTCGTTTGGGTCAAAATGGTATTGTCTTTGCTGCTAATGGTAGCCAAGTAAAATTCGATGGTTATATGGCTGTCTATAACGACGCTGATAAAAATAAAATGTTGCCAGATATGGAACAAGGTGACACGGTGGTACGCGCGTCAACAAATCCAGAACAACACTTTACTCAGCCGCCAGCTCGCTACTCTGAAGCAACCTTAATTAAAACATTAGAAGAGAATGGTGTAGGTCGCCCGTCAACCTATGCACCAACAATTGAAACCATTCAAAAACGTTACTATGTTAAGCTTGCGGCTAAGCGATTTGAACCGACTGAACTCGGAGAAATCGTTAATAAGCTGATTGTTGAGTTCTTCCCAGATATTGTCAATGTCAAATTTACAGCCGATATGGAACAAAAATTGGATGATGTAGAAATCGGGAAAGAGCAGTGGCAGAAGGTCATTGACGGTTTCTATCAGCCATTCAATGTAGAATTATCTAAGGCAGAAGAACAGATGGAAAAAATCCAAATTAAGGATGAACCAGCTGGCTTTGACTGTGATGTTTGTGGACATGAAATGGTTATTAAATTAGGTCGCTTTGGAAAATTCTATGCATGTAGCAATTTCCCAGACTGTCGCAATACCAAGCAAATCACTAAAGAAATCGGTGTGACTTGTCCGGTTTGCCAAAAAGGGCAAGTGATTGAACGCAAGAGTAAACGCAATCGTCTTTTCTATGGTTGCGATCGCTACCCAGAGTGTGAATTTACTTCTTGGGACAAGCCAGTCGGGCGTTCTTGTCCGAAATGCGACCACTATCTCGTTGAGAAAAAAGTTCGCGGTGGTGGTAAACAAGTTGTCTGTCCAAATGGTGACTACGAAGAAGACAAGATTAAATAAGATTAAACTGCTATTCTCAAGGGAATGGCAGTTGTTTTTTATAGTCATGTTAGTTTATCTTAGCTAACTTCGACGAGCGAGAGGCTGGGCAAAAAGCCCAGCACCGCTTCTCAAAGTTAGTGTCAATATCTCAGCGCAGTGGTTGATTGGGTTTAACAGGCCAGTGGAGTAAAACTGTTCAGTGAACTGTGTCAGCCTGAGCTTAGAAATGAAAAAATCGAGCTAAAAAGGTTGGAGATAGGATTTGCGAAGCAAATCGCAGAAGTTCGTGTTTCACATTCCAAGTCTGACCTCTACAACTGAAGCGAACTAAACGGCAATACCGTTTGAAAAAATGGGTAAATTCTCAAAGTAAGTTCTAGTTCCCGTCCTTCCAGAAGTTACTCTGAGAAAACTGTATAACGCCAACAGAATTTAGTCTCAGACTAAGTTCTGTTTTTGACTAAAAATGTTGATAATAGTGAGTTTTAGGCTTGAAATTGTTGAAAAAAAGAGTACACTAAAGTTACTGGCTCTGAGACGTCTCAAAGTAAGTTCTAGCTATCTGGAATTTTGGATGGGACAAGTTCCTTTCTATTTTGAAATTATTTTTATGATAAAAACGAGCGATTACTTATCTAATAATCGAGGTGATTGGATGACGTTCTCGGAGTCAATTTTAGAGATTCCCAAAAGTGTTGCCAATTCCTCACTGTAGGTAAATGTAAAGAGTTCATAAGCCGATTTTCCGTTGAAAGCAGCTCGTTTGACGCTGTTGACATGCGAACAAACTAGGTTGATATCCTCCTGTGTCAGGTTGTCAAACGAACTTCCTTTAGGAAGAATGTCTCTGATAAGTGTGTGATTCTTCTCGATTCTCCCCTTCTGGTCAGAACGATTTGGGTCACAGAAGAATAGCTTAGATTCTCCACGAACATCCATTTCGA
>NZ_JAOTGC010000023.1:0-18818 GCF_044427445.1 Streptococcus sp. 2020WUSS084
GTACTGCTCACCTTTAACCTCTCCTTCTGTAACTTTATCTTCGCTCGATTACTGGATAATAAAACAGCTAATGAGGTCGCTAAACACCTCTACGCTATCAAGAACAACCTGCATCAGAAAGAGATGAGCTTCTGCGAAATATTCCCTGTCATTCTGACCGACAATGGTGGTGAATTCGCTAGAGTGGACGATATCGAAATGGATGTCCGCGGAGAATCTAAGCTATTCTTCTGTGACCCTAATCGTTCTGACCAGAAGGGGAGAATCGAGAAGAATCACACACTTATCAGAGACATTCTTCCTAAAGGAAGTTCGTTTGATAACTTGACACAGGATGATATCAACCTGGTTTGTTCGCATGTCAACAGCGTCAAACGGGCTTCTTTCAACGGAAAATCAGCCTATGAACTCTTTACATTTACCTACGGTGAAGAATTGGCAACACTTTTGGGAATCTCTAAAATTGACCCTGAGAACGTCATCCAATCACCTCGATTATTAGATAAGTAATCGCTAGTTTTTAGCATAAAAATCAATCAAAAATAGAAAGGAACTTGTCCTATCCCAAATTCCAGATAACTAGAACTTACTTTGAGACGTCTCAGAGCCAGTAACTTTAGTGTACTCTTTTTTTCAACATTTTCAACCCTAAAAATTCCTTGAATCTGCAGCTTTAGGCAAAAACAGAACTTAGTCTGAGACTAAATTCTGTTGGTGTTATGCAGTTTTCTCAAAGTAACTTCTGGAAGGACGGGAACTAGAACTTACTTTGAGAATTTACCAATTTAATGGAGGTTTTTCACTTCGGATGTCAGCACTTCTATCACACCCTCTGTCAAGCGTCTAGGTCCACGCACCGCCCTGACTCCCAAGTCCATCATGCGCGCTCTCGGCAAAATATCATCGGAAAACTGAGCGAGCAATTCCACCTGCATGAGTTTCTTTTCTGTAGGAATGTCTGATTGTGCATGATTTTCCAAGTTCGCCCCCAAGACACGGCAGACATAGCGAATAGCCTGTACAGGCGCCGTCACATAGATAGCTACAATATCTCCAGCTTGAATGGTTGATTTTTGCGGCCAATAGACTACCTTATTTTCCGCAAACTCGGTATCAATATCATAGACCTTTGGATTGGCTGGAATAACCCAGTAATCAGGCCCTTGATCCGCCTTGTAGGATTTTGGTCCTACCAGATAGCGGCTCTTCTCAAGGAGGGCCAAAATTGCTTCATCTTCCACAGTATTATCGAGCGAGACCGACACCCAGGCCTTCTTTGACATGTGGTAAGCAGGATAGATGCCCGACTGACTCAGCAACTCTGCTATTTCCCGACCATCGACCTTGAGATTGACAATCTCCACTAGCTCTTGGTCAGCGCTCCCATCCAGCTGTCCCCGCTTGACCTGAGTCACCAAAGCGTACCACTTATTATTGGAGTGATGGCGAAAAGCACCTGTCTCTGGCGACTTGGTAAAGGGATAATCAGGTAGGTCCCCCCACTTCTCCTTGATGAGCTGGGCTATGCGGTTGCTTTGGTCTTTGGAAAATGGCAGAGCGACACAACAAGCCTCCTCTACTCGATCCAAAATGGACTGATAAGTCTCACGCACCTGTCCCACAAAAGCCCCAGCTGGCGCAGTCACCTGATGGGCGGTATAGACCTCCTCCATCTCACAATCCCAAACATAGGACGACAGCTGACCAACCTCATCAACCTCCACCACCGCCTCAAACTGCCCCTCCATGAAGACCTCACGGTAGATGTAACGATTGTTGGAGAAGATGAAACCGAAAGGAATGAGAGAGGGGAGGTTGATTTGGTAAGAATTGATTTTGTTCATAGATGCCTTTCACTAAATAATTAATCCCACTCACCTAGTAATACCTCTTTCAAAAATTTTTTAGGAAGCCAAAATGAGTGTTTTGTAATTCTTCTACCATCGGGTAATTTGTCAGTATCTGATAATTTTCCCTTACCAACAAATTCATTAGGTCTAATTTCGTAGTAAGTATTTTGAGCATGAATTTTCGTGAATAAAATTGTATTGACTTTACTCTGAGGAAAGTTGGTAGATACTTTATTACCATTTCGACTCAATTCAACACCGTCTTGGATGATTTTTCGTGTTTCTATCCAAACTCTTTGGACCTCCGGAATTAGTCTATCTGGAAAACCCCAAAACTTGATATTATCTAATACAAATAATTTATCCGATACTTCTTTAAAAATGATAAATAAAAACCGTTTATTGCAAATTTCCAAAAATGGATGCGATTCCTCCCAGACTTCGTTGCTAGCTAGTTCCTCAAATTGATAATTTTTAAAAGGAGAATCTTCTTTTGGTAAACCATTTTTATCCACACGAATAACGCGTAAATTCATATTAGCTTTTTGAAATTCTTGTGTCTTTTCAAGGTCCCCAGTTAACCCCAATATATTTCTAACCAGAGTGCTATTTTTACCTTTTGCTCTAGGATTCACGTCAAATCGACTATATAACTCTGTTTCAGAAAATCCTTTATAGGCTAAAATTTTGTCTGCAATGACCTGTGTAAATGCTTTTTTCTCACCTCTGGCAGTTGCTAGAATACTTTCTTGATCAACTTGATTAAATATCTTGTGATTAATCAAGTAGGTCATGTAGCTTGATTTCAGCTCCCAAGCCCTTTGTTTTGCAAGAGTATCACTAAAAGGCTGGCTTCTAAAATCTTTTCCTTTCCCTGCACCTTTAGTACAGGTAGATAAATAGTTCCCATCTGATTCGGACAGTTCATGGGCTTTACCTTGCTTAATCTTTTCTACAATGCGACTATAATCCTCAAGAATGACCTCCATATCCTCTTCAAACCATTCGTACAAAAAAACTTTTTCAATGATATAATCTGACATTGTCTGCCCTGGAATGAGACCATTGTAAAACAGTAAAAGTATTTTAGAGCATTTTTGCCATAGATGAGTGGAGTAAAAGTCATCTAGATTTTCCTCCATATAGTTTAATATTGTTAAAACTAATCGCTCTTTTGCACTAATTGTTCCATTCTTGTTCACTTTAAAAGGCGTGACTTTCAATTCTACTCCAACCTTGTCAAAATCAGCAGCTGAGTCACTATTAGGTTGATAGCCATAAAAGTATTTTTCTATATAATTACCATATTGCCCTTTTGACTTCATACTGATTTCTTTATCAACAATTTCTGATATTGTACCATCTTGAAAATCTCGATAAGTTTTATAAGGCGAAACTTGGTATTCAGCAATAATTTCGCCAAGCGACCTATCTAGTAAATGTTGAGAATAATCAAGAATACTTTGAATATCTGTTTCATCATAATTGAATAAGTGTTTTTCCATATAAAATTTCCTACTAAATTCCTATAGCTCTATTATATCAAATAAAAATCCTTGATCGAAATTGTTTTTTACGATATAATAGAGAGTATTAAATAAACTTGAGGAGAAAAAATGAATATTCTCGAACTCTTTGCCGGTGTAGGCGGTTTTCGCATTGGTCTTGAAAATGCTGACAAAGATTACTTCCAAACAAAATGGGCAAATCAATGGGAGCCTGCTCGAAAATCACAGGATGCTTTTGAAGTTTATGATTTGCATTTCCCAGACAGTGAAAACATCAATATTAGTATCTCAGATATTTCTGACGAAAAGTTTGCTGAAATGAATCCCGAAATGATTGTTGGTGGTTTTCCTTGCCAAGACTATTCTGTTGCACGAAGCAAGAAGAACGAACAAGGGATTGAAGGAAAAAAAGGAGTTCTCTTTTGGGAAATTATCCGTGCTACTCGTATCACCAAACCTAAATATCTTATTTTAGAAAACGTTGACCGTCTTCTAAAAGCACCTTCTAAACAAAGAGGACGTGACTTTGCAATCATGTTGACAGCGTTTAACAATCTCGGCTACTCAGTTGAGTGGAGGGTTATCAATGCTGCTGAATACGGACGTAGTCAACGTCGCCGTCGTGTCTTCTTCTTTGTTTATCGAAATGACACGACTTTTGCAAAAAGACTTGACAAACAATTTGAAAATACTGAATCTGTATTTAACGAAAATCGCTACGATGACTATCTGTTCCATTCAGGATTGTTTGCCACTCAGTTCCCAATCAAATCAACACCAATAAAAAATCGCCAAGTCTACTACGAACTGGCGAATGATATTGTTGAAGTGTCAGATAACTTCACAGGAACAGTTTGGAATACTGGCGTGATGAGACACGGAAAATACTATTCCGTCGATACTCAATGCGACTATAAAGGTCAACCAATCACTCTTGGAGAAATCCTACAGGATGAAAAAGATGTGCCTGAAAAATACTTTTTGAACGACCCAGCTAAGTTAGAAAAATTCCAATATCTACGAGGCCCTAAAAAAATCGAAAGAACTTCGGCAGATGGTCACACCTATACCTATTCCGAAGGTGGAATGTCGCCGACTGACGACCTAAACCTGCCTGGACGAACGATGTTGACTTCCGAAGGAACTGTCAATCGCTCTACTCACTTTATCAATGTGAACAATCGATACCGTTTGATTACACCTGTAGAGGCGGAACGATTACAGGACTTTCCTGACGATTGGACTAAGCAGAAAAAATTAGCAGATGGATCCATTGTAGATGTATCTGATAAAATGCGTATGTTCTTTATGGGCAATGCTCTCGTCACAGAAATCGTACGAAAAATTGGGGAATATATAAAAGAGGCTGAGCAAAAACTAGCCAGTAAATAAAAAACACAGATAGATTCAAGCTGATTTTGATGAAATCCAGCCGAACTATTTGTGTTTTTCTTTTTGTTTCTATTATCATGGACTAATTTCTTCGCCAATTTCGTGAGATTCATGCTCATTAGGAGGAATCCTATCTCTGTTTCAACCACCTTTTGACCTCTGACATGCACTCTGCGCACGCCAAAAACACCCTTCATCCTACCAAATACAGGTTCGACATCCACCTTGCGTTTGGCATAAATGCGGGCTCCCTCTTTACTTGTCAATTTCTCTTTGACTAAGTTCTTGAAATAGTTCCACGTAGGATTATACTGAATTTGTTTGAGGTTTCCTTTTTCCGTCCGTGCTAATTGGTCTAACTCTTCACTAGCTTGTACTGGATCAGCTTCGTAAATCTTAATATCTCTCTCAAATCCATACTTATCCGTTCTTCGTGAATAATTCTTGAATGAATACACAACACCATCTGGCTTTATCCACTGATCAGAATCTTCTAGATAGGTCCAGTTTTCAGGATTGGCATCACTCTTCTTGTAGCTTTTCTTCTGCTCTTTCTGATATGTTCCGTAGGGAATCAAAGGTGTTTTCTCCAGGTCATCAACGATAAAGCTATAATTTTCTTCACTACCATAACCTGCATCCGCGACAATGTGTTGAAAGAGTTCTAGGGTTTGGATGGATTGAAGAAAAGGTTTGAGTGTACGAGTGTCAGTTGGATTCGGATACAATCCGTAAGCCAAGGCAAACTGGCTGTTTGTACCAAGTTGGAGGTTGTAACCAGGCTTGAGCTGGCCATTCTTCATACTCGCTCTTTTATTTCAAGGCTCGTGAAGAAACAGTCTCTCCCCAGACTGTTTCTTCCTCTTTCATCCGCATGAATGTTGCATCGTGATCTGTTTTAGAATAGGAATTTCGCTCTTGTAGAATCTGTTTATCTCGTTCGTACTTCTGTTTCCGAACAAGAAAATCCTCTTTCAACTTTCTCTTTAGTTTCTTAATTCTTCTTCGTTTCTGTCTGTTGGCTGAGCCACCTTTGATGACTTTAGGCTCTTGTGAGATAGCTTCTTCCACCTCGTCCAATACTTGTTCGGTTTCTTGTAGGAGTTGGGTCAGCCCCTCGCTAGTGAGGCATTCTTCCTTGGACAAGGCAGTATTCACCCCTTCTTGAACTAGCTTGTCATAGAGTGCTGAAATGTTTCCATTCAAGGCATCTTCGTAGCGTACAACGGCCTTTTTCCATGTGAAAGAATACTTGTTGGCATCAGCTTCTACCTTAGTTCCGTCAATGAAGAGAGCCTCATCTTCAATCAATCCATTATCTCTGAGGAGGAGGGTAAAGTAAATGAAGGCAGTTTTGATGAGCTGATTGGCGTGTGTGCTAGCCCGAAAACTATTGATGGTCCGATAACAGACATAGGTATCCTGACTCAGCCATTTCATGGGAATAACTTCTTCATTCATTTGAACGATTTTTCGACCAGAGAATACCTGACGAGCATAGGCAAATAGGGTCATTTTAAGCAACATAGCTGGATGAAAGGCAGGACGACCTGTGTGGGAAGTTTCTTCCAATAGAACGGATGAAGGAATAGTATCCACAAACTGACTAATCAGACGTGCCTCATGAGTAGCAGGTAAGTCCCAAGAAAGATTTAATTCCAAACTAAGCTGATTTGTGTTATACTGTTTATACATTTTCATGCCTTTCTAGTTGTTTTGTCGTTATTATAATTATAAAGCATGAAATGGAAAACGAGCAACTCCTAAGTGGAATTGCTCGTTTTTTATATGTGAGAAGCTAGTTTTTGCCCAGCCTCTTTCTTTGTTAGCCTCATTAGTTCCGAACTTCTCATACATATTCTTACTAATTTAAGCATTTTGCATATTTTCTATAAAAAATTTCTCAATTCAAAAAAGGAAAAATACCTACCTCTTACACTTTTGAACAGTTAATCATACTTCACTACGGTCATACTTGCAATGATTAAAAATAGCCTTTTGAAAATTTGAGTAAATCGTCATATTAGTTTCTTAATTAAGAGTGAGGCGAATAATTTAGTAGGTTGGTTACATGGGAGACCTTCTTAGAAGATTTTTTAACTTAAATTAAAATAGACCGTACATCAGGAATCCTACCTCCATCTTCAAGTACATCTTTTAATATTTTCATCGCTTCTAATCGATTTAACCTTCCAACACGCTTAATATTTTTTAATCTAAAACCTTTTAGTTCCGTTGTTCCTTCGTCTTCAGATTCACAAATAGCCTTAATTTCAGCATTGAAATTAGACAGAGAAAATTCGAGTATTTGATTAATAATTCCTTCAGTTTTTCCTTGCAACTGAGCATTTATCAAATCATCTAATTTTTTCTGAAGATATTTGGAGGTAGCTGTTCTTAATTCATGAGACCCTTTAATATTTGACTCTGTAAAATGAATTTCTCCACTAGTATTTACTTTTAATAATAAACTATCGAGCCAAAAACAACTTATCGAACTAATTGCTTTGGGATTACCCTTAAAACTATCTTTTACAATAAGATCTCCAATTGCCTCTTCAGAACATTGGTTTTTTTTCACTTCTTCTAGAATTGTTTGGGAAATGCCAGTTTTTACTAAACCATTAAAGAATTCATCATCTTCAAGTAATTTGTTTCCACCTTTCCCATTACCGTATACTTTATGTAAATAACTTTTAGATACTACTCTCTCTTTAGCTTCTAGTTTTACTAGTTGAATTGAATCTAATTTTCTCGTTCCATCATTTCTAATCGTTATATCGCAATCTTGACTCATTACCATAAAATAATCATCTCCAACGTGAATTACATCACCAAATGATATGTCAGAACTAGTCGCTATCGGCAACATCCCTCTATTGTTAGTTAGCTTTATTTCAAATTCTTTCAATTCTCTATAGATTTTTAATTGGGAATCAGATACTGTTGAAAAATGTTTTTGCATTGATCTACGGATAGGATTAATCAATGTAGAATGTTTATTCACATCTCCAAAAGTTTCTGAGTAAACTTGACTAAACTTAGTTAAAAAAATATTGTAAATAATATCATCCGCGTGTTGCCCCTCATTCAGATAATCGTAATAAAATAATTCTTGATTTTGATTTAACTGCCAAAGCCTCTCTGTTAGTTTACTATATGTTTGAGCAAATAAATCTTTATACTCTTGAATGTATCTTGCTTTTTGAGATTTTAAAATATTATCAAGAAAATCATTTGTGAGTCTGTCACTTTTATTCACATAGTTAAAATGCAGTGCCATTTGCTCTGCGTCAACTTTATTGAACCCTAATTCCACCAAATAACTTTTAGCACCTTCAAAACTATTTAAATCATCAGGAATTGACTTATCAGTATAAATCAAGAGTAATAGGTTTTTTTTGTCTAACTCATTGTATACAATTTGTAAAACTTTCTTAAATATTTCATTGTTTTCTTGCCCACCTACCGATTCTTGTAGTTGTCGATCTAGTATCACTAAGTGCTTCCTTGAAGCATCTCCTTCATCAATAGTTGAAATATATTCTTTGACTCTTTCAATATCTGCACCAATTTTACTAAATTCGACATTTTCTTGATTGGATATCCATGAATAATATTCAGAACTATTAAGATTCTCAGACAATTTATCCATAAATTTTGAATCTTTATATTTGACATATTCTGCAATAGTCCAGTCAGAAAAAGCGTCAAATTGTCCATCGGTTAAATCATCAACAATTTCAGGAGAAAAATCAGATAAGTTTTTTTCTATGTCTATTTCATTAAAAATATCATCAATGGCAATAACCGTCGATACACCGTAATCTTTTAATTGTACATTCATCAACTAAACCTCTTCTTCTGGAAAAGTAATCACAAATTTGAATCTATTACCATATTGGTTTCTTTCTGAATCAAGCAAAATTGTAGCCCCTATTTCATTCAATAATGTAGAAACAATGTATAATCCCATCCCCCTACCTTCATTGTCCGGTTTGTTTGATTCAAATGCTTGGAACAGAGTATTTTCAATCGAACTATCAATACCTAACCCATTGTCAAATATAATTAATTTCCCTAAATCATAATCAAGTTTAAAAATCATCTTAGGTGACTCTACATTCATTTTATCTAACCAATAGGCTGAATTAATGATTAAATTTTCAATAATAATTTTAAAACTATCTTCAACCATCTTCACATTAAAATCTGTTCCTAAAATTTCATATTCAACAGAAGTCTCTCCGTATGTTAGCAATGGGCTATCTTGTAATAATGAACTTAGTTTCTCTCGAAGCGACTCATTTGAATATCTTCTTCTTCTAGAATAGGAATTTATATCCAAAACCGAAGCATATCTTTGTAAGAACTTATTGCTTGAGTCAATTCTTGAAAGATTTATAAGAACATCTTCGGTATGACCTCCCAGTACGGCATGTCTTGCTTTACTTGATGAGAATTTTATGGTATTTGATAAACGTATAATTTCATGTGACAAAGTTTCTGCCACAATCGTTGCCCCCATGATAGGAGCGAAGTCATCAAAATGTTTTTCTAATTCAATAACTTGTCGTTCCCTATTAGCAACTGTATTACTAACATTAACTACAGATTCTTTTATCGATGCTAATTCTGCTTTTTTTTCGGCATCTGTTAGCATATCGAAGTTGTTAGATAAGCTATCAGCCTTCTTTTTAGCTTCTGCTATGTCATCTATTTTCTTTTGGAAATTAATTCCTGCAATATCAATAAACTTTCCTGAATTTAGATTCTTAACAGTTTTTCTGGTAAAGCTAAAATAGTCACCAAAGTATTTATCATCTTTAGCAATTGTCTTATAAACCAACTCTTTGACTATTAAAAGAAAATTTGTACCATAATTGTCTAAAACCAAACCTTGTCTATTAGTCAATTCTTTCAAACGTTCTAAATTTTCTTCACCATCAATATTAATAAAACCAGTCGAAGTATGCTGCTTATAGATAACAGATTTCGTCCGCAAGTTGAAACCTGACATATCTAACCAGTCATTATTTTTGTCTCCATAAGGGAAAATTCTAAAATTGTTTCGATATAATTTCACACCCCTGATTTCTTCTAAAACTTTCCTAAAATTTTTCGACACTGGACTACTAGTTGATAAATCAAAACCATAAATACTCCCTCTGAAACTTCCTGGTAAGAAAAATTTCGTTACTTTTTTTTCACCTTCACTACTATCTAATTCATATGTGATAAATGGTTTAAATTTAACATTTTGTGCTGTTCGATTTGCTTCATCAAAGGATGATAAATCTATCTCTATTTCTTTTTTGCACCACTCTTCATAGTAATCTCTATAAGGTATCTCCGTAATTTGTTCCAACTCCCATTTTTCAAGTTCAGAAAAGAGATTTGTTACCTTATAGTCAATATATTTTCTGCTTCTTGTTACAATTAAATTTAATTTTTCAGTTTCTGAGTCATAATCAAAATCAACTTTTGATAAAAAATTATTCTCAATATCCGATAAATCATATTTATTACTTGTAAAAACTCTATTGTCTAAGTTTATTTTGACATAGAAATTATACTTTTCTTCTAGATAAGGATTTAAGAACTCTAATACATCTTGCTCTAGTTCCTTTTGAGTTTGGTTACTCTGCCAGAAATCAATTCCTTTTAATCCAAGGACTTCTATCCTAGTTCCATGTTTTTTATTATGACTAAAAACTGTTTCATTAAATAAATTAGTTTGCAACTCAAGTTTGACATCCTCAACTGACTCACTCCCGATATTATATCGTTCCCAATCAATATCCAGATGATAGTAATACCAGTCATTATCATTTATAAATTCACTATGATTTTGATATCCAAAAACATCAATTATATCTTTTTCTGAAAAAAATTCTGTTAGTCCGGTGTCAACCTTAGTATCTACGGACACATATCTGCCAAGTTGGTTTAAAGATAGACGTCCTATTCCTTTATTACCTTGAGCCTGTCTTTTAAATTTAGGAGATATTTTTTGATGTTCTGCTTTAAATGATGTGGCAATTTTTAGGAAGGCTTTTTCAATTATAGTTGGTGTCATTCCATTCCCATCGTCTTCGATAATGATTCGTCCTTGCCCATACTCAGATTGAAACAAGGTATCAATTACGATATTACAATTATTTGCATCTGCATCCGATGCATTCTTAATTAGCTCCAGTAAAGCAATTTTTTCATTATCAATTAAAGCTTCACCCAGGTGGCTAATCACTCGTGGATCAATCGTCAGATTTACCTCTTTGAGACTATTTCTCATACTTCCTCCTCTTGTATAACTCACTTTCTAAATATTAGGACATATTCTTGATTCATCGATTCTACTGCATGATTATCAACTCTTGAAACTTTTCGAGGCATCCTTTTTTGAGGGATATTTCTTGTGATTGATGTTTCCAATCTTAATCCTTTTTTCTCTAAATATTCTTCAGTAATATCCGAAAGAGGTACAACTTGATTATCTACACGCCGATTCCCTAAAGTCAAAACGAGATATTTTTCTTTTTTTAACACCCTTACTAACTCACTTAATACATCAAAATAATCTGAAATGAAATTTTTTACCTTTTTATGCTTATCAGCACTTATTACAGACAGATAATTTTCAAGAATTTTTGAATCAATTTCAAAGCGACTCCTCTTAAAATTACCACCAAGACTATTAGAATCAATACTAGAATAATTCTCTATCAAATTCTCATCGAAATTTCCCAAATCTTTCTTATCAATCCAATAAATCGGCAACATTGAATATTGACCATAAGTAACAGTACTAGAGTTGTCCCCATATGGTGGAGAGGTACAAATTAAATCAATAGAATAATCATCAAACTTTGAAAGAACTTCTTCAGATTTTCCTATAACAATATTTATTTTCTTCCCTTTAGAATATTCTGGTAAATACTGAAAAAATGTTTCTATGTTATTGAAAAAATCCTCTTCTATTTTGTTTACCATAGATTCAATATCTTCTTGAGTTTTAATATGTAATTTGAATGTTGAGCTCCTGGTATTGCTATATTTTTTTAACACATTTATTAAACAAACCCAATAATATTGTCTAATATATTTATATTTTTCTTGTTTAATTGCTGACCTAATTTTACTAAAAGTATAAATAAAATCTTCTCGATACCACTTTTCAATATTATTGAAAGAATGAACTTCAAACTTAAAATTGTTATCTTGCACTAACTTTTTGAGTCTCTTATTTGCTGATTTTATATATATTTTTTTTACACCCTGTAATTTTACAATTGTTATAAGATTCGCTAGAGGATTTATATCTATTCCGATTGGTTCTAACCCATTTTTCTCACCTTCAACTAGAGTTACACCTGACCCATGAAAGGGATCTAATATATTTTCTATGTTACTATCTTCAAGTTTTATCAATCTTATCAACTCATTTTGCATATCTGGAACCATAGTTGCAGGATAGGCACTGATTTTATGAATTCCAGTTGAAAAAGTCTTTGAAAAATCCCAATAATCCAATTCTTTCTTTTCTATCCAATCAACTAATGCCATTAATTAAACCTCTATCTAATGAATATACTCCTCTCTATTATACCACAAAACCCAGCCTTTTTAGGCTGGGGATTTTATCGTATTCTACCTACTTAACCAGTTTTTTCATTTCTGCGATACGTTCTTGTGTCGCATCGTATTTTGCTTGGTAGTCGGTTTGTTTGGCTTTTTCTTTTTCGACGACATCTGGTTTGGCGTTGGCGATGAAGCGTTCGTTGCTGAGTTTTTTGCCAACCATGTCTAGTTCTTTCTGCCATTTGGCAAGTTCTTTGTCCAGACGAGCCAACTCTTCTTCGACGTTGAGGAGGTCGGCTAGTGGTAAAAAGATTTCAGCACCGGTGATAACGGCTGACATAGCTAGTTCTGGTGCAGCAATACTTGAGCTGATTTCCAACTGCTCTGGATTTGTAAAGCGTCGGATGTAGTTTTCATTTGCCTTGAAGAAGGTTTCAAGCTCGCTATCTGCCGTCTTAATCAAGATGGTAATCGGCTTAGAAGGAGCAACGTTGACCTCTGCTCTGCTATTTCGCACCGAACGAATCAAGTCCTTGAGGCTTTCCACTCCTTTATGGGCTTCCGCATTTTCAAAGGCTGAGTTGACCATAGGGTAGGCAGCCACCACGATAGAGCCCTCTGCGTACTGGGCGAAGATCTCTTCCGTCACAAACGGCATGATTGGGTGGAGGAGACGAAGGATTTGGTCCAGCGTGTAGAGAAGGACAGAGCGGGTCATAACTTTCTCAGCCTCGTCAGCACTGTAAAGCACTTCCTTGGTCAGCTCGACATACCAGTTGGCGAACTCTTCCCAGATGAAGTTGTAAAGGATGTGACCAGCCACACCAAACTCGAACTTGTCGAAGTTTTCAGTGACCTTGGCAATGGTTTCGTTGAGGTTGTGGAGAATCCAGCGGTCCGTCACGTTACCAGCCTCACCAGCTGCAACTTTGGCGACATTCTCACGCGCCGCATCCAAGGTCAAACCTTCATTGTTCATGAGGATATAGCGGGAAATGTTCCAAATCTTGTTGATGAAGTTCCAGGAAGCATCCATTTTCTCGTAAGAGAAACGAACATCTTGCCCAGGAGCTGAGCCGTTTGACAAGAACCAACGAAGACTGTCTGTTCCATATTTCTCAATAACATCCATTGGATCGATACCATTTCCGAGCGATTTGGACATCTTGCGCCCTTCTTCGTCACGAATCAAACCGTGGATCAGCACGTTCTTGAATGGCTGACGGCCGGTGAACTCAAGCGATTGGAAAATCATGCGTGACACCCAGAAGAAGATAATGTCATAGCCCGTTACCAAGGTTGAAGTTGGGAAGTAACGCTGGAAGTCCGCTGCATTTTCGTCAGGCCAGCCCATGGTTGAGAATGGCCAAAGGGCAGAGCTGAACCAGGTATCTAGGACATCCTCATCCTGTACCCATCCGTCACCTGCTGGAGCCTCTTCTCCGACGTACATTTCGCCAGATTCGTTATACCATGCTGGAATCTGATGACCCCACCAAAGCTGACGAGAGATAACCCAGTCGTGTACATTTTCCATCCATTGTAGGAAGGTATCGTTGAAACGTGGTGGGTAAAATTCTACCTTATCAGCTGTGTCTTGGTTGGCAATGGCATTCTTAGCCAACTGGTCCATCTTAACAAACCACTGAGTTGACAAGCGTGGCTCGACTACAACACCTGTACGCTCAGAGTGTCCAACGGAATGCACACGGTTTTCGATTTCAACAAGGGCACCCAGTTCTTGCAACTTAGCAACCGTTGCCTTACGGGCTTCAAAGCGGTCCATACCTGCAAATTCGCCTGCGAGCTCGTTCATAGTACCGTCATCATTCATCACGTTGACTTGTGGCAGATTGTGGCGTTGACCGACAAGGAAGTCATTCGGATCGTGGGCAGGCGTGATTTTCACAACTCCTGTACCAAATTCAGGATCCGCGTGCTCATCCGCAACGATTGGGATAGGCTTATTTACAATCGGCAGGATAACGTTTTTGCCAATCAAGTCCTTGTAACGTGGGTCTTCTGGATTAACCGCCACCGCAACGTCACCGAACATGGTTTCAGGACGGGTTGTCGCAACTTGCAGACCACGCGAGCCGTCTTCCAGCATGTAATTCATGTGGTAGAAGGCACCTTCGACTTCCTTGTGGATAACTTCAATATCAGAAAGGGCTGTGCGAGCTGCTGGGTCCCAGTTGATGATAAATTCGCCACGGTAGATCCAACCTTTTTTGTAGAGTTCCACAAAGACCTTGCGAACAGCTTTTGACAAGCCTTCGTCCAGCGTGAAACGTTCACGTGAATAATCCACAGATAAACCTAGTTTACCCCATTGCTCCTTGATGGTTGTAGCATATTCATCCTTCCATTCCCAGACTTTGTCGAGGAATTTTTCACGACCAAGATCATAGCGTGTGACACCTTGCTCCCGCAAGCGTTCCTCCACCTTAGCCTGAGTGGCAATCCCCGCATGGTCCATACCTGGAAGCCAGAGGGTATCAAAGCCCTGCATGCGTTTCTGGCGGATGATGATATCTTGAAGGGTTGTATCCCAAGCGTGTCCTAAGTGCAACTTACCTGTTACGTTTGGCGGCGGAATGACGATAGAATAGGGCTTGGCCTCCGCATCGCCTGACGGCTTAAAGACATCTTGGTCCAACCAAGTCTGGTAACGACCAGCCTCAACCTCGGCTGGATTGTATTTTGGTGATAATTCTTTCATTTTAGTTCTCCTATTCTTTTTACAATGGTCTAACTGTGCCGTCTTCTATTCCTTCTTTTAAACTACCGAACATACATTTGGCCATCAATTCATTTTTCGTGCCTTCAGAATATTTTTCCTCAGACTGTTTAACAAAATTTTGAAAATACCGATCAACATGTTCTCTTGGCCCAACAGACGCATACTGATTAAAATTATCAAATGAAGCGATATAACCTATATAAACTTGAAGCAACAAAGATTCATCAAAATAAGCATCGTTTACAAAATGGTACCTTGCCTCTCTATTCAAAAGAAACTTATTTAGCTCAACAACTAAGTTATATTGCTGTTCATTAAAATCAAAATAGTTCTCGTTTAATAATACTCGTTTATCAGGATTAGCGAAATCATATCTAGTATTTGCTGTCATTTGTGAAACCAATTTCCCTATTAAGACAACAATCATATCTGTTATTTGTAATCCGACATGATCCTTAGAGTCGCATCCTTCGATAATTCTAGAAATCTCTAAACCATTAAATGTACCACTGGGTATCCCTTCATCTAGAAAGAGCATCCATTCAATTTGGTTATCAAGCAATCTTTGTTCAGTTATCCACAAATCAAATGCCCACTTTACTTTATCCCAGTCAAAAGAAAGCCCTGAATCTGGTTCGACCAATTTAACTTTATGATTTTTTATTACTCTATCCATTGCAATGATGAGTTGTTGATAAATATCTAGTTGCCGAGCCATCCTCATATTATCTTGATTATTATTAATAATCCTATTCAAATCCTCTTTTACTAATTTCAACAAAGGTCTTATTGGCAATTTTTTATCCAATAAAGATTCAATAACTTTTTTTGAAGCCTCGATTTCAGCATATTTGGTTAGAACGTATTTAGCAATAAATGGTGAGAATTCTGTCTCCTCATCTAAAAAGTAAAAGAAATTAGTTAATCTTGATGAAGTAATGATTGACATTTTACTAACCATAAATAGTAAATTTTTTACATTGTACTCATCTAGCATTTTAAACAGTGATAGATAGAAATGAACCTCATTTTCTCTCATAGAAGCAATCCCATAATCAAAGTTTGTCTTTAGTAGGTCCAGACCTTTAAGCTCCTTATTTTTACCTCTTAATGACTGTTGTAACTGTTTCCTAGTTGATAAGTAAGTTTCAACTATTTGATGATACTCTTCTTCAATAAATTTATAGTTTTCTTTTTCAATTTGAATTACATTAGCCACATAGGAGTGCATATTATCATTAGCATAAGATAACTTATTTTTCTTATCAAATGGATTCGAAATTTTAAAAGAATTCTGAGGACCTTTTTCATCCATAAATAAGTAATGCATATCCATTCCTCCTTCAGTATTCTTTAAGAAAATTGGTTTATACTATCCTCAAGCTAGAAATAGCCCAATTCTTTTTCATATAATCTCCTAGAAATAGTCAGTCCCTTGGGCTGGCTATTTCGTTTGTTCTTGCTCAAGCTCTTCCATTTTTTGGAGAATCAGTTGAGCTACTTCATTGGCAGAAAGATGGGTATTATTAATTTTATGATAATGGTAGAGTTGCTTAGGAGCAAACTCTGGATTAAAGGTTGCAAACTTCATAGTTTCTAGAATATCTTTTTCAGACCACTCAATATTTCTTTTCCAAGGTTTATGTTGCAGACGATTTTCAGTCACATTTCTTCTTAAGCGTTCTTGCAGCTCTGTTTCCAATTCAATAAACAGAACAGCTTGATTCCTACTGTGATAAATCTCTTGAATATTCTCTAAAAAAGAAATATCTGCTGGATCATTAAAGTCAATAACAACTGTAAAAATCAAGCCCAAATCAGTTTTCGCAGAGGTTTCAAAAAACTTCATACGAATATCATTAATAAGTTCTCTCGCTTCGTCAGACATTGGAAAAAATTTTGTTACGAAATCGATTGATTCATGATTATGAAACAAAACCAAATCAGTTAATTTCTCAACTTCCTGCCCAACGGTCATCTTGCCAGAAGCTTGTGCTCCAATAATAATTAGATTCATCTTTCCTCCCCCACCAACTCTATCTTAATCCCATCTGGGTCTTCCAAATAGAGTGCATAGTGATCTGGTCCTCCTGCATGTGGATAGCGGTCGTCGTAGAGCAGTTTGACTCGTCTGGTCAAAAATTCCTTCCGCCATTGGTCAATCTCATCAGGTGTGCCCGCATGAAAGGCTAGATGATTGAGACCAGTGCGACACCGGTGATAGCCTGCCCCTAGGAAGTCCTGTGGCGTTTGGACAAAGACAAGGTACTGCTCTGCTTTTTTATAAGATAGCCCGTCCTCCCACTCCTGATAGAGCGAGTAGCCCAACTTGGTCAGAAGAAAATCGTAGAATGCACGTGACGTTTCCAAGTCTGAAACGTAAATTTCAACATGATGTAGCATATTTCTCCTTTCCAAATGAAAATCCCTGCCTAGGCTTGCTAGACAGGGACGAAGTTATTCCGCGGTACCACCCTTGTTCAGATAATTTATCTGCACTTTACTTATTCGATTCACACCATCAGCAACCAGTTTTGACATTTGTGCGGATTTCTCAGTACCACCGCTTCCTGTGACAAATGGGGAACAAAACACCTCTGATTGGCTTTATTGTAACAAATTGCACCTTGAAAAGCAAGGGATTTAAGCTTTCAACTCAATCCCTTTTTCTTTCAACTGCTTGATGGTTGCAGGACCGATACCTTTAAGAGCCAAGAGCTCTTTTTCTGTGTGGTTTGCAAAATCAGCCACAGATTGAATACCTGCTTCGTAGAAGGTTTCCAAACGTGCTGCCGCAATGCCTTCCAACTCAGGAAGTGCCAAGAAGTCTTCCAATGAAGTCGCTGAAGAAGTCACCTCTGCAACAGCTTCTTTCACTTGTTCCACAGCATGCTCTACTGCAGCCTCAGCCTTGTGAGCAACTGTCTCTACTACCTCTGCAGCTCTTTCAAGACCTACACGACCTGCACGTTTCAAGTCTGCTAATTGTTTTTTCAATTGTTTTTTTCGATTTACTTTTTTCTTTGCCATGTTAACTCCTTTCTCCTTAGAACCTGTACTCACAAGTAAAGTGCCTATATATAAGAAATAGTTTTTCACTAATCAAGGCCGTTTTTTGAGGAAATACTGACTGTATTTTGAAAAAACAACGATGAATAGCTGAAGAACTAGCCTTAGATAGAAATGCTGAACCGTGAATATAGTTTCTTAATAATGCCTTTGACCAAACAACTCATCTGGTAAATCATGAAAACCTTTGCCAGCATGGTAGTTGGCAAATTTCCCTTGAATGAATCGATAGGCATCTAGCTTGCTCTCATAACGAATATAAGCATCCGCTGCACGCTCATCTTTATCTTCTTCCAAGACACGACGACTTTCTTCAACCGCCATCTCGTTTACCATGACCTGAGTGTTGACCCAAGCTTCAAATTCTTTTAAAAATTCTTGTTCTTTTGTCATTATTTTCCTCTTTCGCCTGCTTCAATTGAAACACACCGGTTTATTATACCATATTTTCTAGAAAACACAAGAAAACCCTAACTGTAACACAGTTAGAGTTCCCATTAGTAAATTCCCAAAGTAAGTTCTAGTCTGTCTTAAAAACTGGAAACTAAAATGAGACAAAGAAATAAGGTAGAACTTACTATGGGACAAGTTGGTAATCGACAATGAAAAACAAACACTTAACTCTCTCTGATCGCAACGATATTCAAATAGGAATTGAACAACTTAAGCCCTTCT
>NZ_JAOTGC010000024.1:0-12901 GCF_044427445.1 Streptococcus sp. 2020WUSS084
TTCCTTGAATCTGCAGCTTTAGGCAAAAACAGAACTTAGTCTGAGACTAAATTCTGTTGGTGTTATGCAGTTTTCTCAAAGTAACTTCTGGAAGGACGGGAACTAGAACTTACTTTGAGAATTTACCTAGAGCCCCCATTTTTTTACCAAGTAAAACGATAGGTCGTTTTAGACAAAAATTCTTCTCCTTGTTCTAACAAAATCGAACCAAATCCATCGACATTGCACGCATTCGGCAAGGCCTGACACTCTAAACTAAAGACACCGTGGTAACAGGCCAAAGCTTCAACAGGAAAATTATATGTATAAATAACGACCGCAGGCTGGTTGGTTTTGACACTGAGTCCAATTTTCCCATCTGGACTCAAAACTTCTACCGGAATATCCACCTCTTCCAATAACCATGGGTGGTCATAGCCTTTTACCAACATATTTTGAGGATATTGGCTATCAAATCCCTGAGTAAAAGGCGCAAAATCTCTAAAATCAAACGGCGTCCCTGTCACATCTTCTAAGACACCCGTTGGCAGGTTATCCTCCCCAAGCGGAGCATAGTGATTGGCAGCAATTTTAATACGGTGCTCGACAACTGACCGTTGAAAATCACCAGTCAAGTTGAAATAGATATGGTTGGTCGGATTAAAAATCGTATCCTTATCCGATACAGCCTGGTAGTCAACTGTCAATTCATTTTTATCTGTCAAACAATAAATAGCCTTGACCCTCACATCACCAGGAAAGCCATTAAAACCATCTTTTAGGACCATACCAAAGGTCACTTGATTTCTCTCATGGTCTAGCTCAACGTCCCAGTACTGCTCATTTGCCGTGTCAACCCCACCGTGTAGAGTCCTACCAGGTTCATTTTCTGTGAAATGGTAGCTTGTTCCCTTTATCTCAGCTTGGGCACCTGAAATACGCCCCGCTACTGGGATAATTGTTGAACCAGGATACAAATCTGTCTTGCGGTAATCTTCATCCGACTTAGCCGCCAAACTGACATTTCGTAAACCGCCATTCTCTTCTACTGGCAAAAACACTTCTACCACTCTGGCACCAAAATCCGTCAAGGTTACCTGCATCCCATTCCTGTTTTCCAAGCAATACAGTTTTGCTTTTTCACCAAATGTTTTTACTTCAATCATTTCTTTTCCTCATAAGCCAAATGGGAGTGGGAAAGAACTCGACCAGTCTAAAAAGAGTTCGTCAACAAGTCTTTATTTCTAGTTGTTGAGCTGAAACAGTCTATCCCCAGACTGTTTCACTCCCACCCCCGCACAGCTCAAACTGTCTGAGAGACAGTTTGAGGTTGGAGATAAAGCGAACTTTGTTCGCAACAGTCGTAATGGTCAGATTGGGAGTGGGAAACACGAACAAATCTGCCAATCAACCACTGCGCTGAGATGTTGACTCGAACTCTGAGAAGCGAGGCTGGACTTTCTGCCCAGCCTCAGGATACTTAAAGCCTATCAACTATAGAACCTTTTATAATTAACGAAAATCAAATCCGTCTGTAACAATCGGCTGAGTTAGCCTCACTCTCCCGTTTCTAGGCTCAGGCTGTCTTTGGTCACTCTTTCATTTCAAGGTGACCAGTTGAAACAGGTCCCCAAACTGTTTCAACTTCCCTGACTGTCTCACTCATCGTCATCTTCATCACTTGTTAATAGGCTATTGACATGAACTAGGTTACTTGTCCCAAATTCGACATAGTCTACGGCTTCGCCAAGCAGGACGCCGTTCAAGAAGCCGATAACCATTGGCATGTTCATACCTGCATAGAGGTCAAACTGCCCACCTTCAATCAATTTTCGTGATACGACGTTGGCTGGTGTACCGCCCAACAAGTCTGCGAAGACAACAAAGTCATCTAGATTAGCAATTGTTTCTTCAAATTTTTTCTGGAAGTCTTCTGGACCTTCTTCTGGTAATAAAGCTACTGTGTAGATGTCCTCTTGAGGACCCATAATCATTTCAGTAGATTTTTTCAACTCCTCGCAGAAGATACCATGACTTACTAATACTAAACTTCTAACCATTATACCATACCAAATAGGAAGTGACCGATTGCTGACAAGCCAAGTGCAAGCACAATAATAATCAAGATAGCTTTAGTCGAAGTCATGCCACGACGACCAAGAAGCCAGAAGACAAATCCTGTAAAGATTGCAGGTACTAGACGTGGGAAGATGGTATTCAGAATGTCTTGAATATCAATCACTTTTTCTCCAATAGCTGGAGCCCAAGTTACTTCAAAGTTAATCATAGTTGCAATCAGGGCTCCCATCATGAAGACACCCATTACAGATGCTGCATCAACGAGAGCTGTCAAGCGATCGCGCATGGTTGTAATCAACTTAGTACCTTCTTTGTAGGCAACTTCCAACTGTTTCCAACGGAAAATATCATAGGCAATGGCTACTGCTACCCAAAGGAAGATACCAACTGGAGATCCCTCTTTACCCATAGTAGCAGCCACAGTCCCCATAATCGCTGGAACAAGAGAACCAAATATTGAGTCACCAATTGGGGCAAATGGTCCCATCAAACCTGTCTTAACACCGTTAACCGCATCTTTAGAAGCGACGCCATCACTTTCTTCAAGTGCCAAGTCAATACCTGTAATGATGGTATGGAAGAATGGTGAAGTATTGAAGAACTGAGTATGCAATTTCATCATTTCCTTCAACTCAGGAGTACCATCCCCATACATTTTACGCAATTGTGGCAAAATCATGTAGAGGTAGCCAGATGCCTGCATCCGCTCATAGTTCCAACCAAGTTGGAAAGTGAACAAGCTACGTTTGTTGATTTGATTAAAATCTTCTTTTGTTAGTTTGTAATTAGATTTCGTCATCTTCAATTTCCCCACTTTCTGAATTTGATGGAGCAACCACAGTTACTTTTTGGCTATTTTTGAAGTGAAGCACTGAAAGGAATGCACCCACAATAGCGATACCAATCATTGACAAACCTTTGAAGTTATTGACAAAGCTTACACCTGCATCTTCAGGAAGAGTGCCAACGATACCAGCAACTGCACCACCCAAAGCTGATACGTTACCGTAAAGAACAGTCAACATAGCTGTAAGAGCGAAACCGAATGCCAAGTAGTGAAGGTTGCGTTTAAGTGGAAGATAGTGAAGTAAGATTGCAAATCCAAGACCTGGAAGCATACGAGCTGCAAGAGTTAAGCCTGCTGCAATCCATTTGTATTCAGGCAACTCAATCGTAGTGACAAGAGTTTCTACAAGACCACCACCAAAAGCAAGGGCAAGAAAAACTGGAAGTGCACGAGAAAGTGCCCAAGGAATTGCACCAAGAAGGTAGTTGCGTTCAATACCAGCATAGTCAAAACGTTCAATTGCTGCATCTACACGATGGGCAAAGAAAGTAGTAGTGAAACGTCCTAAAATATCTGTATAAACCAACAACCCTGCAACTGGTACGCCAATAGTGGAAATGGCAATTTCTGGATCTAAACCTTGTGAAATAGAGAAAGCTGTTGCAAGAACCGCACCAGATGTTGCATCAATACGTGACGCACCACCGAAAGTACCAACTCCCAAGACAACTAACTGCAAACTTGCACCAATTAGCAAGCCAACTTCCATGTTCCCCATGATTAAACCAGTGATAAACCCTGCAAAGACTGGTGAACCTGCTGACGATACAATTGTCAGCTCGTCACAAATCTGGTAAGCAGAGTAGAGCGTGAGAAGTAATATTTGCCACCATTGCATAATAGTGATCCTCCTTTAAATTTTTCAAAAATATCCGAATGTTATCTAACCTTATCCAATAATGGCATAAAGTCTTTTGGTGAATCGCCAGGTACCATTTGTGCAAATAATTTTACACCCTTAGCCGCCAAGGCATCAAAATCTGCAATATCCTTATCTACAACGTTAATAGAACGAGTTACAGAACGAGTTTCCGGAGTTTGAGACATATTCCCTACGTTCAACTCAGGGAGCTCAACCCCGTACTCTACCAAGCGAAGGAAGTTTTCTGGACGACGAGCAACAATCAAGAGACGTTGACTATCATACTTGCCCTCCTTAATATTATTAGCAGCCTTTTCGATCGGTAAAATCGATAATTTTACGCCTGGAGGACATGCTAATTTCAGTCCTTGTTTTTCAATGTCATTTTGAGCAACAGCATCATCGATAACCATGATACGACCGATGTTCAATTTCGTCGTCCATAAGTTAGCAACCTGACCGTGAATCAAACGACCATCAATACGCGTAGCAATAATTGCCATACAGTGTTCTCCTTTTCTTCATAAACCTTTTAGACAGAAACCGATTAAAATTTCTACAAGTTTTTTATAACGGGTCTTTGTGAAAAATGAATCTTCTCTCTATATTTTCCTTCTGTCTCGAAGACAATTATTTCATTCGCTCCTTTCTTTAAGTATCCTTTTGGAATATAGAGATAGAGGATTGGCCCTTTTTCCCAAAAACGTCCAATATTTACATTATTAACGAAAACAACTCCCTTACCAAAACCTGTCATGTCTAAGTAAGTATCCGCAAGTTCATCCAGTTCAAACTGATAACGATAGAAAGCAGCTTGACCTTCCTCCCAGCCCTTACTAAAATCCAAGTCCTCAACTGACTCAAGATGCAAAGGATAGGTTTTCCAATGACCAATAAAATGTAAATCAGCC
The DNA here is from genome assembly GCF_044427445.1 of Streptococcus sp. 2020WUSS084. NCBI lineage: Bacteria > Bacillati > Bacillota > Bacilli > Lactobacillales > Streptococcaceae > Streptococcus > Streptococcus sp. 2020WUSS084. The sequence goes on from NZ_JAOTGC010000024.1 coordinate 4,679, forward strand.
ATCGCACCTCGACCAAGCCCTTTAGACTGGGTAGGAGCCGTTAGTTTGTGCCCATAATTGACACGTCCCATATTTTCTACCAAAATATCTAATTTTAGCTTGTCATCTTTAAAATCCAATTCAACATCGTCACCAATCTCAGTCTGATACTGAGTTGCAACGAATTTTCCATCTGCATAAATTTGGATACGGTCACGGGCATCAACTACTCGGAAACGTTCCGCTTCTGTCTTATCCCGCTCCAACTCTGTTCTATATAAAATATAACCTGTTGACTGATCAAGTTCTTCCATATTCTTAGGATAAAACCCTTTTACGCAACCGCTTACATTTTCTAGAGTAGCAAATAAACTCACCTTATCATGAAGCGACACATCTGAAAAAGCTTTTGCCTCTTTTACAAGCGGTTCTGCATACTCTAATTCAGGATAGACTTCTTTCAAACGTTGTTGCAAAAGATAAAACTTCTTAGTAGGATTTCCAGCTTCATCCAATATAGCATCATAATCATAAGAAGTTACCTGAGGCAAATCAATTTGACCACGAGCAGAGCAACCATTCATGAAACCAAAATTTGTTCCACCATGGAACATGTACAGATTCAAGGAGCCCAATTCGATACATTCCATAACCGAATCAACCATTTCCTCTGGCTCTCTACGAATAATTTCATCGCCCCAACGATTGAACCAACCATCCCAAAATTCCATACACATGAGTGGCCAATTCTTCTGATGTTCATTAAAGAATGCCGTCATATTTGCAAAATTCTCTCTAGCTTTAGAACCAAAGTTTCCTGTTACAAATACATCGTCCTCTATCAGTGTTCCTGCACGTAATGTTGCTCGCCAAGAACCATCCGAGGTAAACAAGGGAGCAGTTAGACCATGTTTACGCATCAAGCCAGCCACCGATCTTAGATACTCCTTCTCCTCACCATAAGAGCCATACTCATTTTCCACTTGGAACATAAGTACATTTCCACCCTGTGCGAGTTGGAGCTTGGCCAATTTAGGAATAAGAGAAGCGTAATATTCATCTAAGTGCTGCAAGTACACCGAATCACTCGAACGTACTCTAAGCTCTTCCTTCATCAACCAAGCAGGGAGGCCACCCCATTCCCACTCCGCACAAATATAAGGAGAAGGACGTACAATTGCATAAAGCCCTAATTCTTGAGCCAATTTCAAAAATCGCTCAATATCCAATATACCCTCGTAACAAAACTCACCCTTTCGAGGTTCATGCATATTCCAAGGGACATAGGTTTCAACCGTATTAAAACCAAGGGCCTTTAAGTTATACAAAGAATGGTACCAATCATCAGGATGGACACGAAAATAATGAATCGCTCCTGATAAAATCTTAAAGGGTTCACCGTCCAAATAAAATTGGTCTCCAATATAAAATTCTTTCATTTCTTCCTCCGATGCAACCGCTTACCTTTCTATTAATATACTAACACTTCTTTGTGGTTATGTCCAGTACTTTTTAAAAAATTTTTTACCATTTTTTATCACCTTTATAAAGTGAAAAAGTATATTTTTGTGGGTATTTTAGCTATATTTTTTGATTTTCATCAACTAATTTAGTATAATAAGCTGTGGAAAGGAAGGAAATAAGTATGAAAGTACCGAAGTACCAACTTATACAAAACGACTTACGCCAACAGATTGTTTCTGGCAAATTTGAAAATGGCGACAAATTTTACACAGAATCTGAATTAACAAAACTATTTAATGTTAGCTCCATTACCGTTATCCGTGCAGTAAACGAACTAGTTAAAGACGGCTACCTCGTTCGCCAACAAGGTAAAGGAACCTTTGTATCTCGTTCACGCAAAGGGCGTCTTGTAGAATTTTCTGATATTGAGATTTTTCCTATGGACAAGGATAAGGTTACTGTTCTCTCGTGCGAAAAAGGCAATAAACCCGATATCCTTGAAAAACTAAATCTTGACAAGAATGAGTTTTACTATAAAATTGTACGCGTCCGCGCAGCAGAAGACACTCCATATATCTTCCACAATTCATACATCCCTCAACGATATATTCAGAATCCAGATGCTCCACTCGAGCACTATCAATCAATCTATCAACGCTTCAAACTGGACTACAATATCCACATGTCCGAGGAACCATTTGTAGAAACAAATGAAATTGTCAGCCCATCTCCAAAAGAGGTTGCCACCCATTTGAAATTAAAAGCGACTGAACCAGCTGTACTACAAAACAAAACAACTACTAACAGTACTAGCGGTGAAGTGATGGAATATACTGAAACTTACAAACACTGGAAGTATTACAAATTTGAAATTACAGCCAATCATCGCTAAAAAAACGCAGACTAACGTCCGCGTTTTTTTCATATTCAATAAAATCAAAAGTAGCCTAGGAAATAAAGCCGAAGATAGAACTGGCTTTCATCAAGGCTCTTGACAACGAATAATTTTGATTTTCGAAGAGTATTAATTCTAATATCCCCGTTGATGGGTAATCTTGTAACGAAACTGGTCCGCTCTAGCAATACTAAACGTAAACTCGATAATTCTATTCTTATCATTATACGTTTTTCTTACCAAATGAAGCACTGGACTATTGCTTGGAATCCCGAGTATCTTAGCTTCATTATCCAAAGCAATACTTGCATAGAACTCTTCTTCTGCCAAACGAATCACCTGATGATAATCCTCTGAAAAAATTTCATACAAGGGAGTTGACTTCATTCGCTGAGCAGCTAAGCCAGGAAATAACGAGGCAGGAACATATGTCCTTTCCAGCATCATCGGAATCTCATCGGCAAGTCTCAAACGTTCAACTTCAAACACTTCCTCACCCTGACTAAGTTGTAGATGTTGCGCAATATAGTCCGACGCCTTAACCAATTCAAAGGATAAAATCGATGTCCTCGGTACTTTCCCAATTTTTTTCATTTGCTCAGTAAAACTATAGGCCTGAGACAAATCAACTGCAGTATCTGAAATCTCAGATACATAGGTTCCCTTACCATGCTTCTTATAGACTAAGCCACGTTTTTCCAATTCTTGCAAAGCCAAACGAACTGTAATACGACTGACACCATAAACCTGTGTCAACTCACGCTCTGAAAATAACTTGTCATTCGGAGCCATCCTCTCACGAATTGCAACTTCCAATTCATCAACCAACTGCAAATAGAGAGGTTTTTCAACAGTTTGACTAACCATAGACTCCTCCTTTCTAACCCACATAAGCTTACAAATCTATTTTACACCAAATTTCATATATTAACAACATCTTGGGTGATAAAATACCATCTCTTCAAGCTAAAGCAAGGTTACCTCGTCTGGCAAAGTAATGGTCTCTTTTCCCTGCTTGTCCATTACCAAGATTGTTGAGGGATAAAAAGGATCAAAACGACTATCTAAATCTACAGCCAGTACATTTTTATAACCTTCCTGCGAAAAGACCAGCGTCATCTTACCACGACGATTTTTGATAGAAAAACGGATTACATTTTTCAAAGGAATAACTCCTTTTAAGTAGTGATCAATAACATACCAGAAACTATCAATCACTTCCCCGGGAAGCGAGGTCACAACTCCAAAACTTGCATAGCGCCCATTTGTTTGCTCAAAGGCCATAAGCCCCTCCTTTACAATAAGAAAAAAGCCTGTAAAACAGGATTTTCTTTTCTAACTTTATCTACTTCTCAGTTCTAAATAGCGTTTGTACCAGATATTAACGTAGGCTGGAGAGAATGGTCCACGCTGGTTATTAATCCAATCAACCAGTATCTTGACATTTTCCTTCAAAATAAAATCAATATCATCCGAATACTTCATCGCCTTACGATGACGCTCATATTCATCCACGTCCAGCAGTCTCTTTTCACCATCAGCAAAGACCTTAACATCTAGGTCATAATCAATGTATTTGAGTGCCTCATTGTCAAGAACATATGGACTAGCAAGGTTACAATAATAGGAAACTCCGTTTTCACGAATCATTGCAATGATATTGAACCAGTATTTTTTATGAAAATAAACGATTGCTGGTTCTCTTGTTACCCAACGCCTACCATCATTTTCAGTCACTAAGGTATGATTATTGACTCCAATAATAGCATTTCCCGTTGTTTTTAATACCATGGTGTCACGCCAAGTGCGATGAATTTCACCGTCATGCTTATAACTTTGAATTGTAATAAAGTCGCCTTCCTTTGGTAATTTCACTTTGTTACCAACTTTCTACAATTACAATTTATCCTGACTATTATATCATATTTTTCTAACCTAGGCTAAATTTTTTCACAGATAATCACGAAGGACAGTCTGAATCCGATCAAAGTCATAACCCCTTCGAGCTAAAGCCTGTATCAACCTTTGCTTCAATTCATAGCCTTCATATTTACGACTATATTTTCTATACTGCTTATCCAATTCCTTGGCGATTAAATCATCTTCATTTTCCTCATCAGCCACAAGTTCCAACTGACCCAGGCTTTGTTTGGCCGTCTCATAAGAAAAACCCTTGCCCATCAATCCCTGTACAACTTTATCTTGCAAAGCTCGAAGAGGCAACTTTCTTTGGTATCTACCCACCAATTTCTCCCCAATCTTCCCAGCAAGCTCTGAAAAATCTTCCTCAGCCAGCCTTTTATCAATCAGCGGTTTAGGAATTCCTTTCTGCATCAACTTCTGACGAATCATAGCTGGTCCCTTATCTCCATTTAGAGCATTCTGACGAACATAGCTATCAACATAATTCCCATCGTCCAGCCATTTTTCTTCTTCTAATACCGTCACAATCTTGACAATATTGTTTTCTTCAATTTCATATTTTTTTAGATAATCACTAACTTCTTTTTTGGTACGTTGCTTGAAGGAAAGGTAATAAAGTGCTAGATTTTTCCCATAAGAAAACTGAGCAAAATCGCGAAGCTCACGAAACTCCTGCTCCGTGATTTCCTTGCCCTTACTAAGCATGAAGCGAACAATTGTGTCTTCCGTAATATACAAACTATCCTGACCATCCACTTCAAGTAAATAAAGACGTTTCTTCTTTTCAATTTTTGTAATTCTCATTCTTTCATTATACAGGATTTTTCGGTAAAATAATAATATGAATCTACAAGTAAACCAACGAATCTCCTTAAAAATCAAACGAATGGGCATCAACGGAGAAGGCATCGGATTTTATCAAAAAACGCTAGTCTTTGTCCCTGGTGCCCTTAAGGGGGAAGAAATTTTTTGTCAAATTACCTCAGTCAAACGAAATTTCGTTGAAGCAAAATTGTTAAAAATCAACAAGGAATCAAAATTCCGAGTCAAGCCTGCCTGTGACATCTATCAAGCCTGTGGTGGTTGTCAAATCATGCACCTCCGCTATGATAAACAATTAGACTTCAAACAAGATCTCTTGCAGCAGGCCCTAAAAAAGTTCAAACCAGCTGGCTACGAAAACTACACTATTTATCCAACAATCGGTATGGATAAGCCTAGCCACTATCGTGCCAAATTACAGTTCCAGACTCGATCTTTCAAAGATCAAGTCAAGGCCGGTCTCTATGCAGAAAATTCCCATCGCTTGATTGGAATTACGAATTGTTACGTCCAAGATGCCGAAACACAAGAGATTATCAACGGAATCGCAAAGCTACTCACCAAGCACCATATTCCTATTTACAATGAGCGCAAGCAACATGGAATCCGCACGGTTATGGTCCGCAAGGCTCGAAAAACAGGTCAAGTTCAAGTGATCTTTATCACCTCTTGTCAGGTTAATCTTACTAAATTAATTGATGAACTCACCAGTCAATTTCCAAGTATAATCACTATTGCTCTAAACTGGAATAGACAGAAAACGAGTGATATTTATGGTGAAAAAACAGAAATTTTATGGGGAGAACAAGCTATCGATGAGGCTGTTTTAGATTACGAATTCTCACTATCTCCACGGGCATTTTACCAACTAAATCCCCAACAAACAGAAATTCTCTACGGCGAGGCCGTCAAGGCTTTGGATATTTCAGGAGATGAAGACTTGATTGATGCCTACTGTGGCGTGGGCACAATCGGCTTCGCCTTTGCAAAAAAGGTCAAATCTGTTCGAGGTATGGACATTATTCCAGAAGCCATCGAGGATGCTAAAGCAAACGCTAAGCGAATGGGATTATCCAATACCCACTATGAGGCAGGTAAAGCAGAGGAAATCATTCCAAAGTGGTACCAAGAAGGCTACAGGGCCGATGCCTTGGTAGTTGATCCTCCACGAACTGGACTCGATGAAAAGCTCCTCAAAACCATTTTGGATTACAAACCAGCTAAAATGGTTTACGTATCCTGCAACGTCTCCACTCTTGCAAGGGACCTTGTTGAGCTAAGCAAAGCCTACAAGGTAGAATACATTCAATCTGTCGACATGTTTCCCCACACAGCACGGACCGAGGCGGTTGTTAAACTAAGCAAAAAATAAAAGGCACTATAAGACTATGACGGGTAAACCCACTATGGTCATATAGAGCCTTTTTGAGTGTAGAAAAAAGTCCCCTATGACCTACACTGAAAAACAACAAAACTCACATTTTCCAACGCCAAACTGGAAGCCACCAACAATCTCATCAAACTCATTAAAAGAAATGCCTTTGGTTTCAGGAAGATGAAAACTAGAAAAACAGATTTTGATTGCTTTGAACAGTGAAAAGGGGCTCTATAATTTCTGTAGTGGGTAAAACCACTGTGGAGATTATGGAGCCATTTTTGAGTATAGAAAAAAAAGTCCCATATGACCTATAATGAAAAGCGACTAAACAACTCATTAGAAAGACTCATATGGAACAACTAAATAGTATCACAAATTTTCTCAGAATGAAAGACAAAAATATCGTTATCACTGATGAATATGATATGGGAACTCACTTAGAACTCCACGGTCACTTGGATTACATAGCCCCTAAATGCCCTTCCTGCAAGGGACAAATGGCAAAATACGATTTTCAGAAAGCCTCCAAAATTCCCTACCTAGAAACAGCTGGCTATCCCTTACTTATCCGTCTTAGAAAGCGTCGTTTCAAGTGCAAAGAATGTGCGAAAATGGCTGTGGCTGAAACTCCTCTTGTCAAGAAGAACCACCAAATCTCCGTCGCTGTTAACCAGAAGATCGCCCAATTACTCATCGAAAATCAAGCAATGACACATATTGCACACAGGCTATCTATCTCAACATCATCAGTTATCAGAAAGCTCAATGAGTTCAAGTTTGAAACAGATTGGAACACCTTACCTGAGGTGTTGAGCTGGGATGAGTATGCCTTTAAGAAAGGGAAGATGAGCTTTATCGCTCAAGATTTCAACTCCCTAAACGTCATTGCTATTCTGGACGGAAGAACTCAAGCAACCATCCGAAACCACTTTCTACGCTATCCTAGAAAGGTTAGAAATCAGGTCAAAGTCATTACCATGGATATGTTTAGTCCCTACTACAAATTGGCTAAACCCTTCGCTCTCCAATTTCTAAGCTCAGGCTGAAACAGTCTATTCCCAGACTGTTTCACTCCCGAATGCAAAAATTGTACTCGACCACTTTCATATCGTGCAACACCTTAGTCGTGCTATGAACCGTGTCCGTATTCAAATTATGAATCAATTCGACAGAAAATCGCAGGAATACCGTGCCTTGAAACGTTACTGGAAATTGATTCAACAGGATAGTCGTAAACTCAGCGATAAACGATTTTATCGCCCTATGTTTCGGATGCATTTAACCAACAAGGAAATTCTAGAAAAACTCCTATCCTACTCAGATGAACTCAGACAGCACTATGAACTCTATCAATTTCTATTGTTTCATTTCCAAGAGAAAAATTCAGATCATTTCTTCAGTCTCATCAGGATAAAGACAAGATTTTAAACGCCATGGAATTGCCTTATTCCAACGCCAAACTGGAAGCTACCAATAATCTCATCAAAGTCATTAAGAGAAATGCCTTTGGTTTCAGGAAGATGAAAACTAGAAAAACGGATTTTGATTGCTTTGAACATAAAGAAAGAGAGAACGAAGTTCGTCCTCTCTAGGTGTTAGCTTTTCATCTACCCACTACAGTTGACAAAGAGCCGAATAATCGGGAAGACAGGATTCGAACCTGCGACACCTTGGTCCCAAACCAAGTACTCTACCAAGCTGAGCTACTTCCCGATACTATTAAAAATAAAGCTCCCCTAACGTCTCCATTAAGCGAGTGATG
>NZ_JAOTGC010000025.1:0-9891 GCF_044427445.1 Streptococcus sp. 2020WUSS084
GACTCAGTAGTTAAGTGACGATAGCCTAGGAGATACACCTGTACCCATGCCGAACACAGCAGTTAAGCCCTAGAACGCCTGAAGTAGTTGGGGGTTGCCCCCTGTTAGATACGGTAGTCGCTTAGCATATTCCGCCATAGCTCAGTTGGTAGAGCGCATGACTGTTAATCATGATGTCACAGGTTCGAGCCCTGTTGGCGGAGTAAAGAGAAATCTTTAGTATATGGTCCGTTGGTCAAGGGGTTAAGACACCGCCTTTTCACGGCGGTAACACGGGTTCGAATCCCGTACGGACTATATTGAGAGGCTGCTTAGGTCTCTTTTTTTGTTTTTTGTGGTAAATGGGCTTTAATTGGCTCCTTTTTCTTTTCTTGTTGCTTTGTCTATTCATTGTTTGTTGATATAATAGAGACATGAAAAGATTATGTGATGAATTATCGGTTTTGCCAGGGATTGGTCCAAAATCGGCTGAAAAATTTTTAAAAATTAACATTCAGAATATTAATGATCTGCTGACTTACTATCCATTTAGATATGAAGATTTTGAGAGTAAGTCTATTTATGATTTGCAGGATGGTGAGAAGGCAGTGGTAGTTGGGGAGGTGGTATCTCCAGCTAATGTACAGTATTATGGTTACAAAAGAAATAGACTCCGTTTTTCAATGAAACAGGGTGAGGTTGTCTTAGCAGTTTCGTTTTTTAATCAGCCTTATTTAGCAGATAAGATTGTTTTGGGGCAGGATATTGCAGTTTGGGGAAAGTGGGATAAGGCTAAGGCAAGTTTGACAGGAATGAAAGTTTTGGCTCAAGTATCAGATGAGCTGCAGCCTGTCTATCATGTGGCGCAAGGGATTTCGCAAGTAAATTTGGTTAAGGCAATTAAAACAGCTATTGATCAGGGATATTTGCATTTATTAGAGGAGAATTTACCATCAGTTTTACGAGAGCGCTATCGGTTAATGAATCGCCGAGAGGCGGTTTTTGCGATGCATTTTCCGACAAATTTAGAAGAGTATAGACAAGCTTTGCGACGTATGAAGTTTGAGGAATTATTTTATTTTCAATTACAGTTGCAAATGCTGAAAGCCAACAATCGTGATATTTCGAATGGTTTGAAGATTGCCTATGATGCTGATAGATTGGCTATGCAAATAAGACAATTGCCGTTTGTCTTAACGGATGCTCAGTCTGGGGCTTTGGCTGAAATACTATCAGATATGAAGTCCTATGGGCACATGAATCGTTTGTTACAAGGGGATGTTGGTTCAGGGAAGACAGTAGTTGCTGGATTGGCTATGTTTGCTGCTGTGACTGCGGGAATGCAGGCTGCAATTATGGTCCCGACAGAAATTTTGGCTGAGCAACACTTTGAGAGTTTGCGCCAGCTTTTTCCAGAACTTTCTATTGCTCTTTTGACAGGGGGAATGAAGGTTGCGGAGCGTCGTACTGCTTTAGAGGCGATTTCTAGTGGTCAGGTAGACATCATTGTAGGAACTCATGCTCTTATCCAGGAAAGTGTGACGTACCATAAGCTTGGTTTGGTTGTGACGGATGAGCAACATCGTTTTGGTGTTAAACAGCGCCGTCTGTTTCGTGAGAAGGGTGATAATCCGGATGTGCTTATGATGACTGCTACACCTATTCCTCGGACGTTAGCCATTACAGCTTTTGGAGATATGGATGTATCGATTATTAATCAGTTGCCTGCTGGTAGGAAGCCAATTATCACTCGCTGGGTCAAACATCAACAGCTACCCACGGTCTTAGATTGGTTGGAGCGGGAGTTAGAAGTGGGTGCTCAGGTTTATTTTATCTCTCCGCTGATTGAAGAATCTGAGGCTCTGGATTTAAAGAATGCTGTAGATCTGCAATCTGATTTACAGGCGCATTTTGGAGAGCAAGTTACAGTGGATTTGTTACACGGTAAGATGAAAAATGACGAGAAAGATGCCATCATGCATGCTTTTAAGGAGCGAAAAACGAATATTTTGGTTTCTACCACTGTTATTGAAGTCGGAGTCAATGTGCCCAATGCAACGGTGATGGTTATTATGGATGCAGATCGTTTTGGTTTAAGCCAATTACATCAGTTGAGAGGGCGTGTAGGACGTGGTCATAAGCAGTCTTATGCAGTGTTAGTTGCTAATCCTAAAACAGAGTCTGGTAAGGAACGCATGAAAATTATGACAGAGACGACAGATGGTTTTATTTTGGCTGAAGCTGACTTAAAAATGCGTGGGTCTGGAGAAATATTTGGAACTCGTCAATCAGGTTTGCCAGAATTTCAGGTTGCAAATATTATCGAGGACTATCCAATTTTAGAGGAAGCAAGACGAGTTGCTAGTCAGATTGTTAGCGTGGAAAATTGGCAGGAGGACCCTAATTGGTCGATTTTACTTGCTAATTTGAAAGATGGAGAGGAATTGGATTAGTCATATAAAAAAGGCCAACACACATGTGTTGGTCTTTTGACATATTGTATAGTTCGTCAGCGATTAACCTTGGATGTAATCTGCCAAGCTTTGCTCTTCCAAGCCTGCATTGAGAGCGATAAGGAGTTTGAGTCGGGCTTTTTGAGCATTCAATTCTTTAACAAATAGAATGCCGTCTTGTTCCAGTTGGATGCCACCTCCTTGGTAAGCATAGACAGGCTCAGCAATTCCGTTAAAACAGCGAGATACCAGAATAATGGGTATCTTTTGATCAAGGAGTTTCTTAATGGCTGGAAGGATGGTAGGCGGAAGATTTCCGGCGCCGAGTGCTTCAATGACTAAGCCGGAAATTGAGCTTGCAGTGAGAGAATCAAGGAGGATGGAGTCCATATCTGCATAAGCTTTTATGATTGGGACCGTTCCTGTGACTGTTGACAAGTCAAATCGAACACGTGGTTCAGCAGTTTTAAAATAGAGAATCTCTCGTTTGGTGACTAAGCCCAGTGGTCCATGGGTTGGTGTTTGAAAGGTTGAGACATTGGTGGTATGCGTTTTTGTAACATATTTAGCAGCATGAATTTCATCGTTCATGACCACTAGAACACCTTTATCTGCGGATTTATCATCAGCAGCCACACGTAGGGCTGTTCGGTAGTTATAAATCCCGTCGCTACCTAGTTCATTTGAGGAACGCATGGCTCCGGTCAATACAATTGGTTTTTCTGGAATAGCCATTGTATCAAGGAAATAGGCAGTTTCTTCTAAAGTATCTGTGCCATGTGTAATGACAAAACCATCGAAGTTCATTTGTTCTTCTTTGATTTTTTGGTATAGAGCCATCATGTGTTCTAAGCGAATGTGTGGACTTGGAACATTGAGAAAATCCAAGGATGTCACTTGAATTTCTTCTAGTGGGCTATCAATTTGGGTCATTGGATTGATTTTACTCGATGCAACTTCACCCTGATGATTGGCTTGCATAGAAATGGTTCCACCTGTATGCAATACTAGAATTTTTTTCATAAATTTTCAGTTTCTTTCAAAGTGTGATATACTAATTGTAACATAATTATTAGAAAGTAGGTGAGTTGGTTGACGATAAAGGCTGTATTTTTCGATATTGATGGTACCTTATTGACCGACAATCGTATGGTTAGTAGTTCAACTATTCTCGCCATTAATGCTTTGAAAGAGAAGGGAATTTTAGTTGGTCTAGCTACAGGACGTGACCCTCGTTTTGTTTTGCAGTATATGGCTAGTTTAGGGCTAGATTTGGTCATTGCTTATAACGGTCAATATATTTTTTCAAGAGAAGAAGTTATTTATAGTCAGAGTTTAGAGCCAAAGCAAATTGAACAAATTATGGAGTATGCGCAAACTCACCATAAGGATTTATCTTTTGGAACTGCTAAAGGCATATTTGGTAGTAAGATTATGAGTGCTGGAACAGGAAATTTTGCATATCGTGTGACGCGTATGATTCCGGAGTCCTGGGCTGGAATCATAAACTTTATTTTCAATCGCTTGGTACGTTGGATCAGTCCTCAACAGGAAACGAATTTGAAAGGTTTTCTCTTTCAACCAATCTATCAGCTGATGTTGCTGACGACGGAAAGGGAGACGCAATCATTGGAGGTGCTCTTTCCGAACTTGTCTTTTACGCGTTCGAGTCCCTATGCGACTGATATTATCAGTAAGGGAAATTCAAAATTATCGGGTATTGTAAAGGTTGCAGATCGATATGGTTTTGAGTTAGATGAAGTTATGGTATTCGGGGATTCTAATAATGATTTTGAAATGTTGAATGAAATTCAGCACTCGGTAGCGATGGGAAATGGGACGAAAAAGGTTAAACAAGCAGCTTCCTTTGTTACAGATACAAATAATCGTGATGGGATTTATAAGGCATTAATTCATTTTGGTGTGATTGAGGGATAAGATGTTTCAGAGTAAGGACGATAATTTTAATAGGGTAAAGGATTTTCATTTTTTAATGGATGGTGAAACCCAAGAACTTCCCAGTGTGTATGATGGACAGATGGCTTTGCATCGCGCTGGTTTTAAATTGGAGGAGTTGGTAGAATTTCTACATGCAGCTTCAGAATCTGAAGTTGAGTTTCATGATTTTATTCAACAACTTCATCAGGATTTAGATACTGCTGCTGATAAGGTATCTGGCAAGAGAAGTTTCGGGGTTTCGATGCAGGATCAGGTAGATGCTTTGCTGGATATTCTTTATTTTACATATGGTTCGTTTGTTTTGATGGGGGTTGATCCAGAACCAATTTTTCAGATAGTCCATACTGCAAATATGGGGAAAACATTTCCAGATGGGGAGGCCCATTTTGATCCAATTACTCATAAAATTTTAAAACCTGATGATTGGGAAGAACGGTTTGCGCCGGAGGAAAAGATTCAGGAAGAGCTGAAAAGACAGATGAAAAGACTTGATTCGTAAATCAAGTCTTTTGGTTTATAAACTTTTTTCTCCATCGCGAACAATGAGTAAATCGATAGTTGCGTGGCGCATGATATATTCGGATGAGGATCCGATTAGGAGGCGTTCAAAGGCATTTAGACCAGTTGCTCCAAGTAGCATAAGATCTGCACCAGTTTCCTTTGGAATATCGATAGCCAGGAGGGTTTTAGGGTTACCGAATTCAATGCGAATCTGTACATCGGTCAGACCAGCGTTGAGGGCTTCTTGTTTGTATTCTTCGAGGAGGAGCTCCACCTCTCTTTCTAAAGATTCATAGACAGAGGCGTCAAATGCAACAACATTGTGGAGAGCACGGGTATCAATCACATGGGTGATAATCAGACGTGCTTGGTTGCGTAGTGCAACATGAATGGCTTTATGAAGAGCTAATTCTGCTCCTTTAGAGCCGTCTACAGCGACGAGTATTGTTTTGTAAGATTGTGTCATAATAATCACTCCTTTCAGAAGAGCTTTGTCCCGAAATAGGTAGAGCAGTTCCTTACATTTTTATTATAAGCCTTTTAAGAGAAAATGTAAAGGATTCTTGTACTTTTTTTGCTTTTACAGTACAATATAAAAGATAGAAAGTCGAGGTGACGACATGAAGCAATTTAACAAGTCAACAAAATTGGATGATGTAGCATATGATATTCGTGGGCCTGTTTTGGAAGAGGCCATGCGCATGCGTGCCAATGGAGAGCAGATTTTACGTTTGAATACGGGGAATCCTGCAGAATTTGGTTTTACTGCTCCAGATGAAGTTATTCGTGACTTGATTCATAACGCCCGTAAATCAGAGGGATATTCGAACAGTAAGGGAATTTTTTCTGCACGTAAGGCTATCATGCAGTATTGTCAGCTAAAGAAATTTCCAAATGTTGATATTGAAGATATTTATCTTGGAAACGGCGTGAGTGAGCTGATTGTTATGTCTATGCAAGGTTTGCTAGATAATGGTGATGAGGTGTTGGTGCCAATGCCAGACTATCCTCTCTGGACTGCCGCAGTTAGTTTGGCTGGTGGTAAAGCTGTTCATTATGTTTGTGATGAAGCAGCTGAATGGTATCCAGATTTGGCAGATATGGAGTCCAAGGTGACGACAAGGACTAAGGCTATCATTCTCATAAATCCAAACAACCCAACTGGAGCTCTTTATCCGAAGGAAATTTTAGAAGGAATTATTGATATTGCTCGTAGACATGAATTGATCATTTTCTCTGATGAGATTTATGATCGCATGGTTTTTGATGGAGCTGTTCATATCCCTATTGCGACACTGGCTCCAGATTTGTTTGTTGTGACGATGAATGGACTGTCTAAATCGCATCGTATTTGTGGTTTCCGAGTAGGCTGGATGGTCTTATCTGGTCCGAAAAAACATGTAAAAGGTTACATTGAAGGTTTAAATATGTTATCCAATATGCGTTTGTGTTCAAACGTTTTGGCTCAACAGGTTGTTCAAACTTCTTTGGGAGGTTACCAATCGGTTGATGAGCTCTTGATGCCTGGCGGACGCTTATATGAACAAAGGGAGTTTATTACCAAGGCGATTAATGATATTCCAGGGCTTTCTGCTGTAAAACCTAAGGCTGGTCTGTATGTCTTCCCAAAAATTGATCGTGAGATGTACAGAGTTGATGATGATGAACAATTTGTATTGGATTTCCTCAAGCAAGAAAAAGTACTTCTGGTCCATGGTCGAGGTTTTAACTGGAAGGATCCAGATCATTTCCGTATTGTGTATTTACCACGTGTGGATGAGTTGGCAGAAATTCAAGAAAAAATGTCACGATTCTTGCAACAATATCGTAGATAATGGAATTTTAGGCTGAGTGTTAATCAGCCTTTTCTTTTTGCTTGGATGAAATTGTTTGTGTTTTTCTAACAACGGTAAATATTCTGATAATTGTTGAAATTTTATGTATTTTTTGCTATACTGAAAGCAATTACAGAGTAAAGAGGAAAATATGACAACATTATTAGAGAAGACACGGAATATTACTTCTATTTTGAAGCGTTCCGAAGAGCAATTGGCAGAAGAATTGCCTTACAATGCTATTGCTGAACATCTATCAGCTATTATTGATTGTAATTCTTGTATTATTAATAGCGAAGGTGAAGTTTTGGGATACCACATGAGTTACGAGACAAACAATGATCGTGTGGAAGAATTTTTCCAAAATAAACAATTCCCAGAAGGATATGTAAAAGCAGTCGCGCAGGTTTATGATACGCAGGTTAACTTGCCTGTCGAGAGCGAGTTGACTGCCATCCCTGTTGAATCACGATCGACCTATCCAAATGGTCTGACAACGATAGCCCCTATCCATGTGACGGGAATTCGTTTTGGTTCGCTTATTATTTGGCGGAATGATGAGCAGTTTCACGATGATGATTTGATTTTGGTTGAGATTGCAGCAACAGTAGTTGGTATCCAGTTGCTTAATTTCCAACGGGAAGAAGATGAGAAGAATATTCGTCGTCGCGCTGCGGTCAATATGGCGGTAAATACGCTTTCTTATTCTGAGATGAAGGCGGTGGCGGCTATTCTGGGTGAGTTGAGTGGCAATGAGGGGCAGCTGACTGCGTCTGTGATTGCGGACCGTATCGGTATTACTCGTTCGGTCATTGTCAATGCTTTGCGTAAGTTGGAGAGTGCGGGGATTATTGAAAGTCGTTCGCTTGGTATGAAAGGAACCTATTTGAAGGTTCTCATCCCAGCTATTTTTGATGAAATTAAGAAACGTGACTACTAAAATGACAAAAGCATTGATTATATAATAGATTTTGTAGCAGATGAAGGAAAGTTGACTGCTGGAAAATCAGCTTAGGCTATTTCTAAACGAATTGCTCAGGTTACGCAAGAAGCTTTTGAAAATGGAGACTATATTTTCTTTGCGATTGATGGTCATGAGGAGGGGGATGAATTTCATCCTGAAGCTCAGCTTTTCCCAAGTCATAATATCATTGGGACGCAAGGGCGTGACTTGTATGGTCCTTTAGCAGATTTTTATCAAAAACATAAAGGGCATGCGCGTGTTCGTTGGATGGATAAACGTCATTATTCTACTTTTTCTGGGACGGATTTGGATGTTCGACTAAGAGAATGTGGTGTAGATACGGTTGTCTTGACGGGTGTTTTGTCTGATATTTGTGTTCTTCATACAGCTATTGATGCTTATAATAAGGGGTATCGTATTGAGGTGGTCTCATCAGCCATTGCTGCATTGACGGAGGAGAATCATCAGTTTGCTCTTAACCATTTGCGTCATGTACTCGGTGCGACAATTATTGATTAATAGTATAGTGACCAGTCTGTGGACTGGTTTTTACAGGAATCTGTATCATTAACACTCTTCGAAAATCAAACTCAGACCTTGTTGACTTAACTTGTAAAAGAAGCGGTGTGATTGACCATGATAAATTTATCAAAATGCTTTACATAGGTGATTACTTGGTGTATAATATAGTCTGTGTGTAATGGACGCACAAAAATACAGTTTATCCGCTGGGTTTAAAAGCACCTAAGATTGACAAAGATAGGAGAATAAAATGAATCCATTGATCCAAAGTTTGACAGAAGGTCAACTTCGTACTGACATCCCTTCATTCCGTCCTGGTGACACTGTGCGTGTTCACGCTAAGGTTGTCGAAGGTAACCGCGAACGTATCCAGATTTTCGAGGGTGTTGTTATCTCTCGTAAAGGTCAAGGCATCTCAGAAATGTACACTGTACGTAAAATCTCTGGTGGTGTAGGTGTTGAACGCACATTCCCAATCCACACTCCACGTGTTGATAAGATTGAAGTAGTACGTTACGGTAAAGTACGTCGTGCTAAATTGTACTACCTACGTGCATTGCAAGGTAAAGCAGCACGTATCAAAGAAATCCGTCGTTAAGATAGTCCTACAGACTATTTTGGTCGGAGAATGGGAGGCAGCGAAAGCTGTCTCTTTTTTTAAAAAAATCTGTTGAAAAAGTACCAAATTGTGAAAGCATAAAATGGAAATAATATGTTATACTATATATTATTGTAGCGAGTATAGAGGAGGTTGCGGATGAGCGAACAGTTTATTCCATCTGTTTTATCAGATTTACGGCAGGATATTGTTCAGATGCCAGAAGTTATCAAGGAATGTAGTGGAATTCGTATTTATGGTCGTCGCATTCGTTCAGTCTTATTTACAACGGATGTGTCTATTATTGCTAATCACAATGCAGATGCTATTTTGGCTGTTTATCCATTTACGCCCAGTCCAGCTATTATCAAAAGTATTATGTTGGTTGCGTCAGTTCCAGTCTTGGCTGGTGTTGGTGGAGGCTTGACGACAGGTATGCGTTCAGCTAATATGAGTCTCTTGTCTGAGTCGGAGGGAGCATACGCTGTTGTGGTAAATGGACCAACGGATGTAAAAACAATTGAGGCAATCAATAAAGTAGTAGATATTCCTATCATTTATACCGTTGTTTCTGAAAAGTCTGATTTAACCTCACGGATTAAAGCAGGAGTAGATATTTTAAATGTTTCTTGCGGTATGGAAACGCCAAGGGTTGTGAAGAAGATTCGAGAAGCTTTCCCTGACTTTCCAATTATTGCGACTGGTGGTCCGACTGAGGACTCTATTCGTCGGGTTATCGAAGCTGGAGCCAATGCTGTCTCCTATACAGCACCAAGTAATGGGGAGCTTTTTAAAGGGAAAATGGAAAAATACCGCAAACATGCAAAGGATTAGCTCATAAAAAGATAGGCTAAGCAAACAGTAAGTTTTATTGCTAGATGAAACTTGCTGTTTTTTATCGTTTTACGGTGTGAGATTAGGAATACTTCGCAATTTAAAGAACGGATTTTTAGGGTAAATTCTCAAAGTAAGTTCTAGTTCCCGTCCTTCCAGAAGTTACTTTGAGAAAACTGCATAACACCAACAGAATTTAGTCTCAGACTAAGTTCTGTTTTTGCCTAAAGCTGCAGATTCAAGGAA
>NZ_JAOTGC010000026.1:0-7326 GCF_044427445.1 Streptococcus sp. 2020WUSS084
GACTCAGTAGTTAAGTGACGATAGCCTAGGAGATACACCTGTACCCATGCCGAACACAGCAGTTAAGCCCTAGAACGCCTGAAGTAGTTGGGGGTTGCCCCCTGTTAGATACGGTAGTCGCTTAGCAAGTTGGAGAGAGATCTCCATTTGGGAGTTTAGCTCAGCTGGGAGAGCATCTGCCTTACAAGCAGAGGGTCAGCGGTTCGATCCCGTTAACTCCCATATAAGCGGGTGTAGTTTAGTGGTAAAACTACAGCCTTCCAAGCTGTTGTCGCGAGTTCGATTCTCGTCACCCGCTTTGAACATAGTTCATACCCAAACTTGGTTTGGGCGCGTAGCTCAGATGGTTAGAGCGCACGCCTGATAAGCGTGAGGTCGGTGGTTCGATTCCACTCGTGCCCATTATATGGTCCGTTGGTCAAGGGGTTAAGACACCGCCTTTTCACGGCGGTAACACGGGTTCGAATCCCGTACGGACTATATTTGGAGGATTACCCAAGTCCGGCTGAAGGGAACGGTCTTGAAAACCGTCAGGCGTGTAAAAGCGTGCGTGGGTTCGAATCCCACATCCTCCTTACTACTATCGCGGGATGGAGCAGCTAGGTAGCTCGTCGGGCTCATAACCCGAAGGTCGTAGGTTCAAATCCTGCTCCCGCAATTTCTTTAAGAATTTGGCTCGGTAGCTCAGTTGGTAGAGCAATGGATTGAAGCTCCATGTGTCGGCGGTTCGATTCCGTCTCGCGCCATTAATTTAATATTATATTTCGGAGAGATAGCGAAGAGGCTAAACGCGGCGGACTGTAAATCCGCTCCTTCGGGTTCGGGGGTTCGAATCCCTCTCTCTCCATACCTTTACGGGCATAGTTTAAAGGTAGAACTAAGGTCTCCAAAACCTTCAGTGTGGGTTCAATTCCTACTGCCCGTGTTATATGGCGGGTGTGGTGAAGTGGTTAACACATCAGATTGTGGCTCTGACATTCGGGGGTTCGATTCCCCTCACTCGCCTATTTTAATATTGGGGTATCGCCAAGCGGTAAGGCAAGGGACTTTGACTCCCTCATGCGTTGGTTCGAATCCAGCTACCCCAGTTCAACTATATGCCGGCGTGGCGGAATTGGCAGACGCGCTGGACTCAAAATCCAGTGTCCGCAAGGACGTGCCGGTTCGACCCCGGCCGCCGGTATAGTATTAAAGACAAGGTTTCTAAGCCTTGTCTTTTTGTTTTGAGGTTTTAAAATTTGAAGTTGAGTTACTAAAAATTACTTAATGTTTTGTAGTATAATATGTTATATAAGCAAGAGGAGGAGCCATTATATGAAGACACTTTATCATTATACAACAGTTGAAACATTGCTTCTGATATTAAATTATAAAACATTGAGGTTCAAAAGTTTACTTTATGTTGACGACCCATTAGAACCTTCAACTTCAGACTTTGGTAATCTAGGTGGATTTAAGTATGTGTCTTGTTGGACTGATACTCCTAATAGTATTCCACAATGGACAATGTATTCTGATAATATGACAGGAGTGTGTATAGGAATTAGTTTTGACAGAGAAACTGATGTCTTTTTAACGGAAAAATTTTCTTTTTCTGAATCTTCTGAACCAATTGATATGGTAAATGCATTACATCCTTTAAAATCAGGCTTATTAGTTACAAACAATAAATATGTACCTTCTTTGGAACAAATACGCTATACTGATGATGCTTCATTGATTACTCCTCGAGTAGTTTCTTCAGACGATAAATTCACAACTATTAATTTAGCTTCAAATGGTATCTATAAGACAACTGAGTGGAGTTTTCAAAATGAGCAAAGGTTTTCTTTTCAAATTTTTCCATTACCAATAGATTTAGTTTTGGAATCAATGAATACAAATAAAGGAGATTTGACTGAAATAATTAATAGTTTTATTTCTGTTAAACCTAAAGAATACTTTGATTTAGATTTAAATCCGACTATATTCAATAATATGACAATTACTTTTGGTAAAAGATGCTCTGCTGAAGATAAGTTGAAAGTATCAAAATTTTTAGAAGATAATAAATTCCATATTCCTTTATTTGATAGTTCTGTAAATATAAAGCCTTAAATTAGGTCATCTAATTTATCAGCTAAATCTTTCTGCTTGCTTGGATACAAGTGAGAATAGGTATCAATTGTAGTTGTTATAGAAGCGTGTCCTAGCCTTTCTTTCACAACTAAATACTTCCCCCTGATTTATCAATAGAGAAGCGTGTGAATGCCTAAAATCGTGTATGCGTATCTTTTTAAGAGTCGCATCACGTTCAAGAATTTTTTTGTACTGCTTTTCTATTGAATTTTTTGTAATCGTAATGGGACTACTTTGAAACACTTGTAGGCTCATGCTATCACTTGTAAATTGCTCTAATAGATGTTTTTGTTGCTGTTGCCAATATTGCAGTTCTTGACTTAATTTTTTATTGATGATAATTCTTCTTGTTCCTGCTTTAGTCTTAGTTGAACTGATATAGCTTACCCCTTTATTAACATATACAGATTTTGTGATATGAATTGTATTAGTTGAAAAGTCGATATCTTGCCATGTTAGTGCCAGTGCTTCTCCAAGTCTTAACCCAGTAAAGAATAGAAGAGTAAATAGTAATTTGATATTGTATTCTTCTGGTTCAAACAGTGTTAGAAACTGTTGAAATTCTTTGACTGTCCAAAACTGCATTTTAGTCTTTTCAATTGGTAATTTTTTGAGTAGCTTTACTGGGTTTGTAGTGTAATATCCTTTTCGCAAGCCGACGTCAAAAATCTTTTTAAGCAAAATCATGATTTTGTTGATAGTATTTGTGCTTAAAGGATTATCAGAATTTTGGGCAACTTTTCGCCTAAGATGTTCTCTGAACTGGTAAATATCTTCATAGGTTAGTTTTGCGACATTATCAACCTTTGAAAAATAACCTTTTATGTGTTTATTATAGTTATTTTCTTGTGTGTTGATATAGCTAACTTTTCGATGATTTATACTATCTTCTTCTTTTAGCAGTTCATAGAGCATTGAAAGGGTAATTTTAGCCCCGTAGAAGCGTTCTTTGAGCTCTACACTTCTTAGGTAGTGTTCTGCTTCAGTAGCCTCTTTCTTGGTCTTATAGCCCTTTCTGACTATTCTACGTTGCTTAAGTGTTATTGGGTCAAAACCATTGCTAATATCAACTATCCAACCGCCGTCTTTATCTTTTCTAATTGCCATATATTACCCCCTAGAAAGAGAGCTATTTTGGACATCAAAACCAAGTAATTCAGTAGCGATAGAAGCAGGGATAGTTCCAATACGCTTATTTTGATAAACCCTAAATCCTCTTGCTATTAAAAGCTCTTTCCCCTGTCTGATAATTCGTTTAGAAGTTCCCTCAGAGAAACCGAGGGCAATGAGGTCATTCTTATTTACGGTTGCTATCATGTGACTTACTCCTTTGTATCTAACTTTATCTTTTTGTAGGTAACGTGATTATCGAAATACTGTCCGTCTTTATAGACTTTGCTGGTGTATTCCGTTTCATATAGGACGGTTGAGTTATTATAGTCAAAAGTTTCATAAGTATAAAACTTATCCTCATCAGGCTTCTTCAAATTACGTGATGATAGATAGGCTTGTTTACCAAAGTTTTCCAATAGCTCCTGTCCGATACCTTTTTCAAAATATTTGGTAACATATCGACCGCGGTTTTCTTTGCTATCGACATCAACTTTATTTGCTATCGACATCAACTTTATTTATCCGTACTGCTCCATGTCTCCAAAGTTCCAAGAGTTGACGATGTGGAACAAAAGGAACGCTGAAAAGCAGAATATGAGCATGCCATGCCCCACGTTTTTGTTTTTCTAATACTGCTATATATCTCAATTGGCTTTTCTTAGTTTTAAATATGTGATAGTTAAAGCGTTTGATAAATGTTTTGAGTAAGTCTTTGAATTCGTTTCTATCGCTGATATTTTCTTTAGTGGTCAATGTGAGAAAAGAAGTCATATCATCAAAATTACAATCGACTAGACGGAGTAAGTTCCACTTTGCATCTAAGCGAGTTTTTTTCATACGTTCAAGACGTTGTTCTTGTTCTTCAGGTGTTAGTTCGTCAAATGTTCTGCGTTTTGATTTTTCCTTGCTTTCAGTATTAGTATCTATTGATTTTCCTTTTGAAAATATTGGCTTTTCATATTCCCAAATTTCAATATATGAAGCGGTGCGAATAATTTTTTTATTATAACTACTCATAAAAAAATGCACCCTTTGGTTGGCAGTCGCCAAAAGACTGGTTATATAATAAATAAACTAGGAGGAGCTTTGCTCCTCCCTACTTCTATCATGTGACCTAAGCACCGCTCCGCTAAACACGCTTCCAGCTTGCCGACCTCCAGTCGGCAGTTTTGCCTAGGTACATGATTAGAAGTATGATTATTTTGCTACAGGTAGAATGTCTGAACAAGAAAACCAGAGATTTCCGTTGAACTGCCCCACATTCAAATCCTTTAATATAACAGGACAAGTTTTATTATTTGCCATTTCTTGAACTGTCAAAGTAGGTGTTAAAGTATTTACTTTTACCTGTATCATTTCCATGAAAAAATCGCTATTCTCATCTTGAATTGACACATTAAGACGAAAGGCGGTAGGCTTACTGGTCTCTCTATCTAATACTTCTGTATAGCCTTTTACAGCAAAGAAGCGATTACCTAATAATTCTGGCTTCAAAAAATCATTTAATTTCATGATATCTTCCTTTCTTTTGACCTCCTGCGAAGCAGTCGGTTTGCTCTTTTTCTCTATTGGAAAGACTGCCTATTCCAACAGAGAAAAAGACCGTCATTAGTAGTTTGGTAGTATACTTCTAACTACCTGCAAAAATTCTTGTTTGGTTTTTACCTCAACGAATGGAACGATTGTTATCACTGGTTCAACAGAACCTATACCGTCAGCATAAAAGAGTGCTTCGCCTTTTCTATCAGATACAGTAGGCACGTTTTCCAGTTCACACATACTAAAAGCCATTTTCAATCGGTCGTTTCCTATATTTCCGAGGTATAAAACTGCTGATATTTGGTTTCTAAGTTCAACAGGAATATTCTCTGCATTTGGGTCTTGGGTACTAAGGCAGAGGTGGCAACCTGCCTGCCGTCCTTTGCGTGCAATCAAGCCTAAGTTTTGCAGAATTTCATTCCACAGCTCCTTACCTTGTTTACTAGAACCACAACTGTCACGGATAGAAGCTAACTCATCAACAAAGAGAAAATTAGGAGTCATCTCTAAATCATAGGCATCTGCATTTAATGAACTGTTCTGCTTGATAATTTCAAAACGTTCATTCATTATTTCTACAAACTGTCTTGATAATTTTGCTAACATTTGAGGCGAAGAGCCTACTGCTATTTGCTCCCCTAACTCTTCTTGAAGAAGTTTACCAAGGGCATATAAATCAGCTCCCTTACCATCAACTATTCCTAAATAAGTATTATCAGTAATGCCACAACCTTTAGCTATTGCATTAAATAAGTACCATTGTAGAGCTATTGTCTTTCTTGTTCCAGTTCGACCGTAAATCCCGAGATTAGTATTTGATTTTAGACTAAATTGCTGAGTATTTGATAGCTTGATTATTGGACTAGGAATATCTTCAAAAAATTCTTTAGTCAATGTATGGCTATTGAAAACATACTGTTCAATTTCTTCTATGTGACCGAGTTTATAAATAACATAATCAGGGAATTCTTGTTTTGATATTAGAGGCAGTCCTAATGTTGGTATAAGATACTCCTCTAGGTTTTTAAGAAGTTTTAAAAATTTATTACCAAAAAGTGGAACTGTAATAATTACATTATTATCAGACGCAATATCAAAATGTAATGTAGCACTGTTAATAACTACATTATCGTTTTCTTCATACAAATTCAAACTAATCAGCATATCGAATAAAGATTCTCTGACAAATAACACATTTTGAATTTTTGACATAAAAGAAGTTCTAAAAAAGAATTCTACAAGAATGATAAGGCTTATGAAGAAACATGACATAATCAATCTAAAAGGTATAAAGGGGATTGAAAGCCAAGTATTTATCAATAAGATACCCATTAGCAATTCAATCCCTATTCTACTAAGAAAAAGCCTATGAGAAGTAATAGCATAGGGATTAAACTTCACTCTCACGGATTTGTTCAGTTTCAGCATTTTCATACTTATTTTCCTCTTTCTCGCTAGAAACAATTATCTCAATACAAATAACTAAGACTAAAATAGTAACAATAGACATTAGAATTATGATTGTTTCTAATAATGGAGAATACGCACTAGTTAAGAAAAGGATGTAATACAATGCTACTCCGAAACCTGTGAAGAACATGTAAAATAAACTTCTATAAATATTTTTCATAACAAACTTTCTTTCTTTTTTCAAATAAGGGAGGGAACCCCTCCCACTGAATTAGATATAACTTTTAGGGTGACGTCTTGTCTTTCCTGCTAAGATGTCTTCCATCATGGTAGTGCAATCTTTGTAATGATGACGAACAGAGGCATATGCAAGTTTACGAGCTAGAGCTGTCTGAACAGTTTTAAGTCCAAGACGATTTTTTAAAGCGTCAGTGATAGGTGTTACATTTTGGGAAATTGTGACATCTCCTGTTAATGCATTAGCTTTGATTTGTAAGGCTTTAATTTGTGCAGGGCTGGCAGAGTAAATAAATTGAATGAGTGTCATAGTGTTTCTCCTTGTGAATTGTAGAAATATAGTGTAGGGATTTATAAATTATTCAGTACATGGCGAGGCTCTAGCTCTCATATCTTTCTCCTTTTGCATATAAAAATTTTAAAAAATATAAACGTGGTTATGTTGTTTAAAAAATAAACGATATAGATGTCGTCTATTTTTGAGTGTTTTCAAGATAAAACTTAGCAAGGAAATCTATTACCTGCCCTTGAGTTGGGGGATAACCTAAATTTCTTACTAGTTCGCCTGCAATGATCTCCAAATTTAGTTTGGTTGATTTATCTACAATTGCTGAAATATTTGTAGGATTATCAAACATACTGCTCGCTGGGACTGGTTTACCTCTTGCCATAAATCTCCTTTCATCATTATAACCATGTTTATAATTATAATAATGTTTCGCTACAGATTTGTCAACCCCTAACTTCTAAAAAGTTACTAAAAACAAAAAATTCTACCGTTTCCCAAATTTCAAGTTGAAGTTAGCCACCCAAAAGAAATTCACTTGGCGACTTGTAGTCCAAGCATTTTTTAGGGTAGTTGTTAATCCAATTTTCGATAAAAGCGACTTCTTTCGGAGTCGTTTTCTT
>NZ_JAOTGC010000027.1:0-6568 GCF_044427445.1 Streptococcus sp. 2020WUSS084
AAGAAAACGACTCCGAAAGAAGTCGCTTTTATCGAAAATTGGATTAACAACTACCCTAAAAAATGCTTGGACTACAAGTCGCCAAGTGAATTTCTTTTGGGTGGCTAACTTCAACTTGAAATTTGGGAAAATCATTGAAAAAAGAGGACTAGCCTCTTTTTAGTCATGATTCCCTTCAATATCTACAACGACATATCGGTTCGGCTCGCTACCTTCTGAATAGCTTGTCAAACCATCCATTTTAGAGATAATGCGGTGGATAATTTTACGTTCGCTACTTGACATCGGATCTGTATGGTAGGCTTCCTGCTCTGCCAAAACACGTTCTGCCAATTTTTGTGCGTAGCCTTGAAGAACCTCTGCGCGGTGCTCTACATAATCATTCACATTGATTGTGATATAGAAATTACGCTCATAACGGTTGTATAAGAAGTTCTGAGCCAAAAGTTGCAAGGCTTTCAAAACTTTTCCGTGATAACCGATAACACGACCTGGTTCATTGGTATCCACTTGAATATTGATTGTACGGCGATTATGACTTGTATCAATACGCGCCTCAACATCCATATCATCCAGAATTTCTTGTACATAAGCTGTCACTTCCGAAACAACTTGTTCAATATCATACTGGGGCTCAATCTTAATATCTAAATCAGCAAAATTATCTGCTTGATTTTCTGAGACGACTTCTTGATTTACGTCTTCCTTAGCGGATGTTGTTGCATCTGTAGTAGTTAGTAAATCCTCTGAAAGAATTTCAATCCGACCTGTTTCTTCCAAAATCGTTGTCGCTTCTTTTTCATTTTTCAAGATCTGCGCTTTAATATCATCATCAAGCGTTTGACCAGACTTTTCAAATTCTTTCACCGCTGCAACGACTTTTCCTAGGTCAATCGTAGCCTCTGAAACGCTTTTTACTGGTTCATTGAGGTCATTAATTTCACTTGGAACGCCACGAACTGCTTTCTGATTAGCCTTAACAACCGTTGTTTCATTGATGACATCAATATCCACAATCGCTGGCTTTTTACCGAAACCAAGGAAACCTTTTTTCTCACGCGCAACCACAGTAATATGTGCTTTTTTTCGAGGAATATTCAGCTCTACCAAGCCATTCTGGATGGCCTCTTCAACACTTGCTCCTGTAAATTTCATCTTCTCTCTCCTAGTTTTCCTATTTCTTTTTCTGTGCTTTTTTCTGTGCCCGTCGGATTTTTGCCTGACGCTCTTTTTCAGCATCAATTTTCGCTTGACGCTCTGCTATTATTTTAAACGGATTATTGAACACCAAGGTTTGAGCAACCTGATAGGCATTTGACACTGTCCAATACAAAGCCACCCCACTAGCAGCTGCCACAGCAAAGAAAAAGATCATCACGGGCATGACATAGGTCATAATTGTCATAGCCATATTCTTCTCAATTGCTGATTTATTGGTCAACCATGAGCTGAGGAATGTAAACACTGCAGCCATAATCGGCAAAATAAAGAACGGATCCGGCTCCCCAAGATTTAACCAAAGGAAGTGACCTACTTTCAAGGCTTCAACACGTGTCAGAGCTTGAAAGAGGGCCAAAAGGATTGGCATTTGAATAAAGAGCGGAATCATGGACGCTCTCATGCTGACGCCATTCTCTTTGTAGAGAGCTTGCGTTGCTTCATAAAGCTGCTGGCGACTTTCCATATCCGTTCCTGGATACTCCGCTTGCAACTTTTTCAGCTGAGGTTGAAGCTCCTGCATCTTCCGTGAGGAATTCATCTGTATTTGGAACAACGGCAACAGAAGGGTTCGAATTAAAATGGTAAAAAGTATAATACCGATTCCAATTTGACCGTTGATAGATAGGAACTGAATAATGCTGGCAAACCAGTAAATTAATCTATCCCACGCATCTGTAGATTGACTGGTCACTGGCCCTGTTCCGCAGGCTGTTAAAACAATTAGAGATGCTACCAGTAGACCTGCCCATTTAACTTTCTTTTTCAATCACAACACCTTCCTGGTATAGTTTAGCTAGTTTCAAAACATGGATGAGGTTTTGCTTCATTTCTTGATAGGACAATTCCTCTACACCTTTTCGAGCAATGATAACAAAGTCATCTGCTACCAGTTGATGTTGGCATTCAATTAAGATGTGACGAATCCTGCGCTTAATCTTATTTCGCATGACAGCGTTTCCCAATTTTTTGCTGACAGATAAACCTACTCGGAAATGCTTTTGCTCTTTAGGTAATCGGTAGACAACAAACCTCCGATTGGCGACATTGTTTCCTTTTGTAAAAATGTCATTAAAATCTCGTTCACGCTTGACACGATAGCTTTTTTTCAAACTGCCACTCCATCTTTCAAAATTACTTCTATTATACCACAAAATTCAAAAAAGCCAATAAACATACCGTTTATAGGCTTTTTGCGTTCTGAATTTCCTCTTTGGCACTTTTCAACTGGTCTGCAATCGATTCAAAACCTGTCCCGCCAAGGGAATTTCTACGACTGACAGCAACTTTGGAGGACAAGGCATCATAAATATCTGCTTGAATAAGAGGCGAAATAGCCTGATAGGTCTCAAATGATACATCCTGGAGATAGTGTCCTGCCTTGCTACACTCCAAGACCAGTTTTCCAACAATCTCATGCGCTTGGCGGAAGGGCAGACCTTTACTAGCCAAATAATCAGCCAACTCTGTAGCATTTGAAAAGTCCTTCTCTGTCGATTGAGCCATCCTTTCCTTATGGACCGTCATAGATTGCAACATCCCTGCCAAAATATCAATAGAAATCAAAACTGTTTCTGCCGTGTCAAACATGCCTTCCTTGTCTTCCTGCAAGTCCTTATTATAGGTTAAAGGCAGGGATTTCATGACTGTCAGTAGGCCAACTAAGTTCCCATAAACTCTACCTGTTTTCCCCCGAATCAGCTCAGCCATATCTGGATTTTTCTTCTGAGGCATGATGGAAGAACCTGTTGAAAAGGTATCGGATAGGGTGACAAATTGGTATTCATGTGAACACCAGTTAATGATTTCTTCACACAAACGCGACATGTGCATCATGAGGATACTGGCATTTGACAGAAATTCCAAGATAAAATCACGGTCAGACACAGCATCAAGAGAATTACTATAGGGCTTAGCAAATCCCATCAAATCAGAGGTCATCTGACGGTCAATCGGAAAGGTCGTCCCTGCCAAGGCCGCCGCACCAAGTGGGGATACATTTGTATGCTGCATGTTGAATGCAAAGCGCTCACTGTCTCGGCTGAACATGTTGTAATAGGCTAACAAGTGCTGAGCAAAACTAATGGGCTGGGCATGTTGCAAGTGGGTATAGCCGGGCATGATTGTTTCCACATGCTCCTGTGCAAGGTCTACCAAAATCTGACGTAGGTTGGTCAATTTGTCTACAACTTGAAAGAGTGTATCCTTCAAATAAAGGTGCATATCCGTAGCCACTTGGTCGTTACGAGAACGAGCTGTATGAAGTTTGCCTGCAACTGAGCCTATTTTCTCCGTCAATAGACTTTCGATATTCATGTGAATGTCTTCGTTTCGAATATCAAAGACCAGCTTGCCAGCCTCATACTCCTCTAGCAATTCTTCCAGACCAGCTTGAATGACCTGAGCCTCAGCTTGAGAGATAATCCCAGTTTGCCCCAGCATCTTGACATGGGCCAGTGAGCCTTGAATATCATACTTAGCCAATTTTTGGTCAAAGCGAATGGAGGCTCCGAATTCTTCAACCCATTCCTCAAGACTGGCTTCAAAGCGACCTCCCCATAATTTCTTTGCTTCCATAAGCTCCTACTTTCTAGCTCTTTTTATGAATTTCCGCATTGACCTTGGTTGGTAATCCCCAAAGCTTGATGAAACCAACTGCTGCATCTTGATCAAAGGTATCTGCACTGGTATAGGTTGCCAAATCTTCATCATAAAGGGAATTTGGAGATTTCCGAGCAACCACTTTGGCTGATCCCTTATACAATTTCACTTTTGCGATGCCATTAACAACTGCCTGGGTCTGAGCAAGATAGGCCTTCAAGGCATCTGTCGCAGGGTTGAACCACAGGCCATTGTAAATCAAGTTAGAGAGTTCATTTGAAACAATCGGTTTGAAATGCGATACTTCCCGTACCAGGGTTAAATCTTCAATTTCCTTGTGAGCTGTCAGAAGGGTAATAGCACCTGGACACTCATAAATTTCACGTGACTTGATTCCGACCAAACGATTTTCCACGTGGTCAATCCGACCCACACCATGTTTACCAGCAATGACATTGAGTTTTTGAATGAGATTAGCAAGACTTAACTTTTCACCATTTACAGCAACAGGAATACCTGCTTTAAACTCAATATCGACATACTCGGGAGTATCTGGTGCATTTTCTGGAGAAGTAGTGATGCCAAAAGCATCTTCTGGCGCTTCATTCCATGGATTTTCCAAGACACCACACTCATTGGCCCGTCCCCAAAGGTTTTGGTCGACTGAGTAAGGGCTATCTAGGTCAGCTGGGACTGGTACACCATTTTCCTTGGCGAAGATGATTTCTTCTTCACGAGCCCGCTTCCATTCACGGACAGGAGCCACGACTTTCAAGCTTGGATCTAGGGCTGCAATGGCTACCTCGAACCGCACCTGGTCATTTCCCTTACCAGTACAGCCGTGGGCGATAGTGGTTGCTCCTGTCTTATGAGCCATTTCCACCAACTTTTTGGAAATCAAGGGACGGCTGAGAGCCGATACCAGCGGATATTTTTGCTCATAGTAGGCATGGGCTTGTAGGGCTGGTAGGACATATTCTTGGGCGAATTCTTCTTTTACATCCAATACATGGGATTCAATAGCACCGATAGACAGTGCTTTATCATGAATGAATTCAAGATCTTTCCCCTCACCTACATCCATACAAACCGCAATCACATCATAATCTTTTTTCAACCAAGCAATCGCAACTGAAGTATCAAGTCCACCAGAATAGGCCAAAATTAATTTTTCTTTTGTCATAAACTTTCTCATTTCTATATATATTAGCAAATAAAACTTAGTGACTATTATAGTGTATATTTATACTTTTTGCAACATATTTATGCAAATTTTCTTAAAAAATGAATAAATATCGTACATTTCCAGAAAAATTCCCCAAAAAAGCTAGAGAATATTCTCCAGCTTCTAAAATATATTCCTCATCATAACTGATTATGGTTGATAAATTTTCCGTTCTTTTAAAATTTTCCAGAAATAATAAGCTAAACTAAAATCAAGCAATCCATGAATAGCCGAGCCAACACCCACCAAGCCAAGCATCGTTATCCAGTAGGTAGCAGAAGTTTGTTGCCCCGAAGTAAGTACCATCACCACAATATATTCTCCTAGACCATGCAGGAGATTAAGCCCAATTCCTAATAGTAAAAAGCGCTTAGAATCCATGAGAATCGGAAAACGCTTGACCAAGACCGCACCTAAGGTAAGGAAGAACAGATGCGTAAGCGCCCGAAATACAATAACGATTGGAAAACCGGCGAGGAAAAAGCCTAAACTAGAACCTAAAGCAACAAAAATAGCAGTAGCTGGTGAAATAAACATGGCTATAAACAAAGGAATGTGACTAGCAAGTGTATAGGATGCTGGGCCAATAATGATTTTAATCGGCATCATTAAAGGTATTAAAATGGCAAATGCGGTTAAAATTGCACTAATTGATAGCTGCTTAACTGAATTTTTAGATGATAGTGTTAATTGGGACATTAGGCACCTCTCTTTCTATTGGTTTGATTATAAAACAAAACCTTACAGGTGTCAAGACACCTGTAAGGTTTATTGATTTTCTAGTAAAATACCTGCATGTTTTAAAGCTGCTGAAAGTTCATTATAGGCTTGCACAGATGGGAAAGAGACTGTATGTGTATGAACTCCTTCTGTTAAATTACTCAGTAACACACCTTGGTATTGACCCAAGGCATCCAAAAAATGATTCCTATCTTCTAAACTTGCAATATTCAGCTTGCCTGATAATAAGCCGTAAATGGGATGCTCAATTTCAACATCTAATATTTGAGCTCCACCCTCTAGCAAGATTGTCAATTCTTTTTCTACCTCTTCTGGACCATGTTGACAAGCTATCTTTCGAATGTAGGCTCCTTCAGTAGATGGCAAAGAAGATTGGAGTAAGTACCCTCTTGGAGTTGCCAAGACAGCTTCTCCCTCCGCACGAAGCAAGGCTACATCTCCAACAATTACTTGCCGACTCACTCCAAATTCTTTCGCCAGATAATTAGCTGCAAGGGGGTAGGGGCTTTCTCGTAAAAGGGATAGGATTCTCTTACGTCGTTCTGTTGCTTTCATACACATTCCTTTCGTACACTTTTTTCCATTATATCAAAAATCCTGTAACTCAACCTTTCCTCAACCAAAAAAACGGAAACTGCAGAACAGTCTCCGTTATCTGAAAGTTCTATAATGAAGTTAGCCACCTTACCTTAGTCAAGAATTAGATGTTTCACTATGTTTGAGTAAGTTGATGATTTCATTTGATAACAGGCTTGAAGCTGTTAGGCTAGGTGGCCAAGGCTA
>NZ_JAOTGC010000028.1:0-6333 GCF_044427445.1 Streptococcus sp. 2020WUSS084
CCAGCCAATAGCTGATTCCTTTCTCTGTGAGGAAGCGTTGGAAGTCCTCGTAAGACCGTCCTTCTTTGGCAGTTTTAGGAATGGGTTGTAGTTTTCTGGTTCTCCGTTTTCTGAATTTCACGACACGGGGGAAATCAATAGGCTTTGTGGACAGATAGCCTTTTTCAAGGTATCGGTAGATAGAAGCTCTGGATGCCGCCAGTTCGTTTGAGGCGATGATGTGGTTGAGGTGTTGTCCTTTTTGGATGGCAGAAGAGATAATCTCGTCCATACGATAGAATTCTTCTTTATTTAGGGCAACACCTGTTCTCGACTCTGAGAGCTTAGCTTCATAATCAAGCTGAGCTCTTTTTGCGTAGTAGAACTGTTTCTGGAATCCGCAGTTGCTTCTCTTTTTCGGACAGGCATTACAAACGTAGGGAGCCTTTTTGAGTAGAGGGCAGGTCTCACAATTGGAGGTACTAGAGTTCTCTTTTATCAGCCTATTTCTCCGAACTTCTTTTGAGATTGTGGACGGGTCTTTTCCTAGCTTAACAGCGATAGCCGAGAAGGGCTTAAGTTGTTCAATTCCTATTTGAATATCGTTGCGATCAGAGAGAGTTAAGTGTTTGTTTTTCATTGTCGATTACCAACTTGTCCCATAGTAAGTTCTACCTTATTTCTTTGTCTCATTCTAGTTTCCAGTTTTTAAGACAGACTAGAACTTACTTTGGGAATTTACTGTTTGAAAAAATGTTTAAAAAATAGGATAAAAGTCTTGCATTATTGAAAATACTGTGTTATGATAATTGAGGTTTGAAAAAACTGACCTAAGACAGTAGGGGAGCTGGACTCATAAACATCCTACCGAGGCACAAAACGATTATTGAGATAAACGTATTTGTACTTTCGTGTCTAGGTTTAGGTGCGATTTTTTTGTGCCTAGCCCAAAATAAAAACGGAGGTAAAAAAATGAGTGAAGCTATTATCGCTAAAAAAGCGGAATTAGTAAATGCCGTTGCTGAGCAAATGAAAGCTGCAACATCTATCGTTGTTGTAGACGCTCGTGGTTTGACAGTAGAACAAGATACAGTTCTTCGTCGTAACTTGCGTGGTGCAGAAGTTGAGTACAAAGTTATCAAAAACTCAATCTTGCGTCGTGCTGCTGAGCAAGCTGGTCTTGAAGGTCTTGCAGAATTGTTTGTAGGTCCATCTGCAGTTGCATTCTCAAACGATGCAGTTGCTCCAGCTAAAACAATTTACGATTTCGCGAAAACTGCTGATGCTCTTGAAATCAAAGGTGGAGCTGTAGAAGGTAAAGTTTCTTCTAAAGAAGAAATCGAAGCACTTGCTACATTGCCAAACCGCGAAGGCATGCTTTCTATGTTGCTTTCTGTACTTCAAGCGCCAGTTCGCAACGTTGCATATGCTGTCAAAGCTGTTGCAGAAAAAGAAGACGCAGCTTAATGCGTCAGAGCGTAGCTGCTTAGTGCTACAAACTATTTAAAAACCTAAATTGGAGGAACATCACAATGGCATTGAACATTGAAAACATTATTGCTGAAATTAAAGAAGCTACTATCCTTGAGCTTAACGACCTTGTTAAAGCTATCGAAGAAGAATTTGGTGTAACTGCAGCTGCTCCTGTAGCTGTTGCTGCAGCTGGTGGTGCTGCTGAAGAAGCTAAAGATTCATTCGACGTTGAATTGACATCTGCTGGCGACAAAAAAGTTGGCGTTATCAAAGTTGTACGTGAAATCACTGGTCTTGGTCTTAAAGAAGCTAAAGAGCTTGTTGACGGTGCACCAGCTATGGTTAAAGAAGGCGTTGCAACTGCAGAAGCTGAAGAAATCAAAGCTAAATTGGAAGAAGCAGGCGCTTCAGTTACTCTTAAATAAGAGTCACATCATAATTAGATTGCGGAATCCCTATTTACCAGTCTTTGAGAGCGATAAGCGATTGATAGAAACTGATAAATTGATTTGGTTTCCTGCCAAAAATTCTTTGGCAGGATTTTTGTTTTAATAAATTTTCGGGGGTAGACATTAAATTGTCTACCCCTTTTTTGCGTTTTGGAGGTAATTATGCAAAAGAAGGAACAATCATCACGCCAAATCGTGATGTGTCATCTCGTGACTATTTAAGGAGTTGATATTGTGAAAGCAACTCAGCTAATTGATGAAATGGAACAACTAGGTTTAATCCGATTTGATGAATTTGGAAATGTTGGAATTTTAGTCTTGGAGGGACAATCATGAAACGAATTACAGCTAATCAATATCAGACATCAGAGCGTTATTATAAACTCCCTAAAGTTTTGTTTGAGAGTGAACGGTATAAGGATATGAAGCTGGAGGTTAAGGTGGCCTACGCGGTTTTAAAAGATCGGTTGGAGTTGTCTTTGAGTAAAGGCTGGATTGATGAAGATGGGGCTATTTACTTGATTTATTCCAATTCAAATCTGATGGCACTTTTAGGCTGTTCAAAGTCAAAATTACTCTCTATCAAGAAAAACTTACGTGAATATGGCTTGATTGATGAAGTCCAACAGTCCTCTAGTGAAAAAGGTCGAATGGCAAATAAAATTTACTTGGGGGAATTAGAACATGAACCTACCCCAGTCTTAGATTCAAACGGGGCTAGTGTTAAAAAAACACCAGGGGGGTCTCAAAGAAAGACGGGGCCGGTCTTAAATTCAGCCCCTAGTGAGACTGAAGGAAGTGAGACTGAATATAGTGAAACTGAAGGGAGTGATTTCCTTATTGAGGACGAGGAGGAGAGGCAGCTAGTAGATGACAAACAAGAAGAAAACTTTACTCCAAAAGTAGATGATGTGACTAAGTACGATCGAGACTATATTTGGGGTTTGGTTCATGACCAGCTAAGACAGACAGGTCTATCTCAGTCGGCTAGTGACTATGCCATGATCTATTTTAGTGATCGTTATCAGTATGCTTTAGAACATATGCGATTTGCTCGGTCAGCTGAAGTGATAGCTGAATACGTGTTTAATGGTGTGCTGTCAGAATGGACCAAGCAACTGAGACGACAAGAAGTAAAGGGAGGTGATTAAGATGATTTGGTGGATACTAGGTGGAATCTATCTAATTTCGATCATCATTTTGATTGTTGAAATCATCCGAGCACCAGAAATGGATGATCATATATAGGCAAGAGTTTTACAAATCGTAAGGCTCTTTTTTATTTGGAAAGAGAGGAAAAATGAAGTTTTTAGATTTATTTGCTGGGATAGGCGGTTTTAGGCTAGGGTTGGAATCACAGGGTCATAAATGCCTGGGCTTTTGTGAAATTGATAAATTCGCTAGAACATCTTATAAAGCCATGTTTAACACAGAAGGGGAAATAGAATACCATGACATTAAAGAGGTCACAGACCATGACTTTAGACAATTTAGAGGGCAAGTGGACATCATCTGTGGGGGATTTCCTTGCCAAGCTTTTTCACTCGCAGGCAGACGATTGGGATTTGAAGATACTCGAGGGACTCTCTTTTTTGAGATTGCTCGAGCGGCCAAACAAATCCAACCACGTTTTCTATTTTTGGAAAACGTCAAAGGCCTACTCAATCACGACGAGGGACGGACGTTCGCCACAATCCTCTCCACGTTGGATGAATTGGGGTATGATGTCGAATGGCAGGTGCTTAACAGTAAGGACTTCCAAGTCCCGCAAAACAGAGAGCGGGTCTTTATTATCGGACATTCTAGAAGATACCGTTCCAGATTCATATTTCCTCTCAGAAGAGAAAACAGCCCAGCTCATCTTGAAAGGCTAGGAAATATCAATCCCTCTAAACGTGGTTTGAATGGTGAAGTCTATCTGACGAGTGGACTTGCTCCTACACTAACAAGAGGTAAAGGAGAGGGAGCTAAAATCGCCATTCCAGTCTTAACACCTGATAGACTTGAAAAACGGCAACATGGTCGTCGATTTAAGGACAATCAAGACCCTATGTTTACTTTGACCAGTCAAGACAGACACGGGGTTGTTGTCGCAGGAAGTCTGCCGACTAGCTTTGACCAGACTGGAAGAGTATTTGACATATCTGGCTTGTCACCGACCTTGACCACCATGCAAGGTGGAGACAAGGTGCCAAAGATTTTGCTGAGGGAGGAGCTGCCATTTCTGAAAATCAAGGAAGCCACAAAAACAGGGTACGCAAAGGCAACTCTTGGAGACTCTGTCAATCTGGCTTATCCAGACTCAACCAAACGTAGGGGACGTGTGGGAAAGGGAATATCCAATACTCTAACGACTTCAGACAATATGGGAGTGGTGGTTGCTGCTCTGGAATATCGACAGGATAAGTGGTATGAAGTCACAGGCATTGTCATAGATGGAAAACTCTATCGCCTGAGAATAAGACGACTGACACCAAGAGAGTGTTTCAGACTTCAAGGCTTTCCTGATTGGGCTTATGAAAGAGCAGAAAGTGTTTCCAGTAAGAGCCAACTATACAAACAGGCAGGCAATAGCGTGACTGTCACAGTTATTGAAGCCATCGCGAGAGAATTTAGAAGAATAGAAGAGGAAGAAAAACATGAACCTACTACATAAGAAAAGTATCCTAGAGTGTACCGAATTAGAGGAACGTATTCACCAAGTTGAAACCAATCAGTTATTGAAAAGGATACTATCACTCCCCAATTTTGATTGTGACTTTGAGGTGACTTTTGAAGATGATTACCACAAAGAGATGAATGATCCCCTATTCTACGAATCCAATCTTCATCGGATTTCGGATTTTATGGAAACTAGGGATATTAAAAATGGTGTAGATACACTACTGACGAAAGACAATCACCTGGCCTTTCGTGCCTTTGGTGAAAATTATTCTGCTAGAGGAAAGGATGGCATTTTAACGACTTTAGTGATAGTCAAGTGCTTTGGTGAAGGACGGATGCCCATTGATATGAGTCGCTATTTCTCAACTCCTGAACCAACAGTTGAAAATAGCCTAATCCTATAAGGAGGTGCCTATGCTTGAGGTATATCTAGGAAATAATGCCAATACAAATCAAGATTTACTAACCATTTTGACGACCTATGGTGTGACTTATCGTTGTATAAAAGCGTGTGATGTAGACCGTGAAATCTTACTGTCACTCTTTGCCAAAACAATGGATTGTTTTGAGTTATTGTCGCCACGATTTCTTTGCTTTAAGCGTCAATATTCGATAAGTTTGAATGAGATGATTCAGCTTATTCTCCAAAAGCCAGACCAGAATCTTCGGTTGCCCCTCATTGTCTGTCAGAATCATGTCTATCCAGCTATTGGGCTAGACGAAGTGCGTACCTTTCTTCCCAGACAAGTAAAAGAAGAGCTGTTTCAGGCCAGTCTGATGAAACAGGTGACAGGGTAGGTGTGAAGATGAATGAACGATTTTGGGACAATTTAGAGATCATTCTGGCCGAAAAAGAACTCACTTGGGCAGAACTAGCACGTAAAGTATTCAACGGTCAATATGTTTATCCAAGTGAGTTTAATCGTCTCTATCAAAAACTGCGACATTACAAATCCAATCGTCTGATGCCACAAACAAGATGGGTTGAGCGTATTGTTCTAGTCTTAGAAATTGATTATGAAGATTTATTTAAGAGGTGACAATGATAAGGATAGTGGTGTTTTATCTAGCTATACAGCTTAACGGTCTTCTGGTGAGTTTATACCTGAAAGAGTATCTGACAATAGAGGGTATAGTCTTGCTACAATTGGTCCTATTAAGTGTGACTTGCTTAGAGATTGCCCGTCATAAAACTGTTCAAGCAAAAAATATAACCTTGAGAAATCGCCTAAGATGGTTGCTTCTTGGCTTTGTGGCTATGGTTGCTTTTGCAGTCTTCATCAGCTTCCTATTTCCAGGTCAGACTAGGAATCAAGCGGTATTGGTACAAGTAGGAAAACAGGTTCCCCCTATTATCTTTTTATTGTTTCTGGTCAATGCAAGTATCCTTGAAGAGATTGTTTATAGGCAATTGCTGTGGGAAAAATTGACATTCCCTTTTGTACAAATAGGCGTGACCAGTTTTCTCTTTGTTCTATCCCATGGCCCCAATCAGTTAGGGAGTTGGCTCATGTATAGCTGTCTTGGCTTGACCTTGGCTGCTGTTCGATTGAAAGCTGATTGTATGACGGCAATCGCCTTACATTTACTTTGGAATAGTTTGGCTTATGTCGTAACTTTCTTGTGATACCAAAATCAAGAGAGGCTGGGCAAAAACTAGCTTCTCACATATAAAAAACGAGCAATTCCAATTAGGAGTTGCTCGTTTTCCACTTCATGCTTTATAATTATAATAACCACAAAACAACTAGAAAGGCATGAAAATGTA
>NZ_JAOTGC010000029.1:0-5412 GCF_044427445.1 Streptococcus sp. 2020WUSS084
TGCTAAGCGACTACCGTATCTAACAGGGGGCAACCCCCAACTACTTCAGGCGTTCTAGGGCTTAACTGCTGTGTTCGGCATGGGTACAGGTGTATCTCCTAGGCTATCGTCACTTAACTACTGAGTCTTGTCAACTCAAAATTGAATATCTATATTCTAACAAGTTTTACCAACGCTGTCAATATTGACTTCGGTTTTAATAAGTAATTGTATTCGAACTAAAAAGCTAGTGATTCAGATAAATCGCCTTGAAGTCTAACCGACTTCCGCGTTGATTTCCTAAAATCATACGCTTTTCTTAACGTTCTCATTACTTAATTTGGATAAGTCCTCGAGCGATTAGTATTGGTCCGCTACATGTGTCGCCACACTTCCACTTCCAACCTATCTACCTGATCATCTCTCAGGGCTCTTACTAACATAAAGTTATGGGAAATCTCATCTTGAGGTGGGTTTCACACTTAGATGCTTTCAGCGTTTATCCCGTCCCTACATAGCTACCCAGCGATGCCTTTGGCAAGACAACTGGTACACCAGCGGTAAGTCCACTCTGGTCCTCTCGTACTAGGAGCAGATCCTCTCAAATTTCCTACGCCCGCGACGGATAGGGACCGAACTGTCTCACGACGTTCTGAACCCAGCTCGCGTGCCGCTTTAATGGGCGAACAGCCCAACCCTTGGGACCGACTACAGCCCCAGGATGCGACGAGCCGACATCGAGGTGCCAAACCTCCCCGTCGATGTGAACTCTTGGGGGAGATAAGCCTGTTATCCCCAG
Source organism: Streptococcus sp. 2020WUSS084 (assembly GCF_044427445.1). Lineage (NCBI taxonomy): Bacteria > Bacillati > Bacillota > Bacilli > Lactobacillales > Streptococcaceae > Streptococcus > Streptococcus sp. 2020WUSS084. The sequence continues at coordinate 779 of NZ_JAOTGC010000029.1, forward strand.
GGTAGCTTTTATCCGTTGAGCGATGGCCCTTCCATACGGAACCACCGGATCACTAAGCCCGACTTTCGTCCCTGCTCGAGTTGTAGCTCTCGCAGTCAAGCTCCCTTATACCTTTACACTCTGCGAATGATTTCCAACCATTCTGAGGGAACCTTTGGGCGCCTCCGTTACCTTTTAGGAGGCGACCGCCCCAGTCAAACTGCCCGTCAGACACTGTCTCCGATAGGGATAACCTATCCGGGTTAGAGTAGCCATAACACAAGGGTAGTATCCCAACAGCGCCTCCGTCGAAACTGGCGTCCCGACTTCATAGGCTCCTACCTATCCTGTACATGTGGTACAGATACTCAATATCAAACTGCAGTAAAGCTCCATGGGGTCTTTCCGTCCTGTCGCGGGTAACCTGCATCTTCACAGGTACTAAAATTTCACCGAGTCTCTCGTTGAGACAGTGCCCAAATCATTACGCCTTTCGTGCGGGTCGGAACTTACCCGACAAGGAATTTCGCTACCTTAGGACCGTTATAGTTACGGCCGCCGTTTACTGGGGCTTCAATTCAGATCTTCGCTTGCGCTAAACCCTCCTCTTAACCTTCCAGCACCGGGCAGGCGTCACCCCCTATACATCATCTTACGATTTAGCAGAGAGCTGTGTTTTTGATAAACAGTTGCTTGGGCCTATTCACTGCGGCTGACTGTAAGTCAGCACCCCTTCTCCCGAAGTTACGGGGTCATTTTGCCGAGTTCCTTAACGAGAGTTCTCTCGCTCACCTGAGGCTACTCGCCTCGACTACCTGTGTCGGTTTGCGGTACGGGTAGAGTATGATACATCGCTAGAAGCTTTTCTCGGCAGTGTGACGTCACTAACTTCGCTACTTAACTTCGCTCCCCATCACAGCTCAATGTTACAGATACAAGCATTTGACTCATATCACACCTCACTGCTTAGACGGGCACTTCCAATCGCCCGCTTTAGTTAGCCTACTGCGTCCCTCCATCACTTCATACTCTAGTACAGGAATATCAACCTGTTGTCCATCGGATACACCCTTAGGTCTCTCCTTAGGTCCCGACTAACCCAGGGCGGACGAGCCTTCCCCTGGAAACCTTAGTCTTACGGTGGATGGGATTCTCACCCATCTTTCGCTACTCATACCGGCATTCTCACTTCTATGCGTTCCAGCACTCCTCACGGTATACCTTCTTCACACATAGAACGCTCTCCTACCATAACACCTAAGTGTTATCCACAGCTTCGGTAAATTGTTTTAGCCCCGGTACATTTTCGGCGCAGGGTCACTCGACTAGTGAGCTATTACGCACTCTTTGAATGAATAGCTGCTTCTAAGCTAACATCCTAGTTGTCTGTGCAACCCCACATCCTTTTCCACTTAACAATTATTTTGGGACCTTAGCTGGTGGTCTGGGCTGTTTCCCTTTCGACTACGGATCTTAGCACTCGCAGTCTGACTGCCGACCATAAATCATTGGCATTCGGAGTTTATCTGAAATCAGTAAACCGAGATGGCCCCCTCATCCAAACAGTGCTCTACCTCCAAGATTCTCAAATGTCGACGCTAGCCCTAAAGCTATTTCGGAGAGAACCAGCTATCTCCAAGTTCGTTTGGAATTTCTCCGCTACCCACAAGTCATCCAAGCACTTTTCAACGTGCCCTGGTTCGGTCCTCCAGTGCGTCTTACCGCACCTTCAACCTGCTCATGGGTAGGTCACATGGTTTCGGGTCTACGACATAATACTAATGCGCCCTATTAAGACTCGGTTTCCCTACGGCTCCGTCTCTTCAACTTAACCTCGCATCATATCGTAACTCGCCGGTTCATTCTACAAAAGGCACGCTCTCACCCATTAACGGGCTCGAACTTGTTGTAGGCACACGGTTTCAGGTTCTATTTCACTCCCCTTCCGGGGTACTTTTCACCTTTCCCTCACGGTACTGGTTCACTATCGGTCACTAGAGAGTATTTAGGGTTGGGAGATGGTCCTCCCGGATTCCGACGAGATTTCGCGTGTCTCGCCGTACTCAGGATACTGCTAGGTATAAAGAATATTTCAAATACGAGGCTTTTACTCTCTTTGGCCTACCTTCCCAGGTAGTTCTTCTATACTCTTTAAGTCCACATTGCAGTCCTACAACCCCGAGGAGTAAACTCCTCGGTTTGCCCTCCTGCCGTTTCGCTCGCCGCTACTAAGGCAATCGCTTTTGCTTTCTCTTCCTGCAGCTACTTAGATGTTTCAGTTCACTGCGTCTTCCTCTTCACTACCTTAACAGTAGTGAGTGACAGGCATTACCTGCCGGGTTCCCCCATTCGGACATCCCTGGATCATTGCTTACTTACAGCTCCCCAAGGCATTTCGTCGTTAGTCACGTCCTTCATCGGCTTCTAGTGCCAAGGCATCCACCGTGCGCCCTTATTAACTTAACCTTATTAACCTAATTTTTTCAAAAATTAGAAAACTCATTAAATATTCACAGCGTTTTCGGTTTATTTTCTTGTTACTATTTCTATACGTACTTTTACATACGTTTAGGAATGTTTGATAGATATTCAATTTTCAATGGACAAGTTTAGGATATGAACGACGGTCGCTTCTGCGAAACTTCTGGATAAAATTAGGAATCTGACGCTGTGTGTCTTACACACAAGGAAGATTATCTATTTTCCTAAGAAGTTAGTCGTGAATTCAACTTCACTGCTATTCAGTTTAGTAGGATTCCTATCCTATGGAGCCTAGCGGGATCGAACCGCTGACCTCCTGCGTGCAAAGCAGGCGCTCTCCCAGCTGAGCTAAGGCCCCACAAGACCTCTCAAAATTAAAGAAGACTAACGTACAGGTTTCCATTTCCTTAGAAAGGAGGTGATCCAGCCGCACCTTCCGATACGGCTACCTTGTTACGACTTCACCCCAATCATCTATCCCACCTTAGGCGGCTGGCTCCTAAAAGGTTACCTCACCGACTTCGGGTGTTACAAACTCTCGTGGTGTGACGGGCGGTGTGTACAAGGCCCGGGAACGTATTCACCGCGGCGTGCTGATCCGCGATTACTAGCGATTCCGACTTCATGTAGGCGAGTTGCAGCCTACAATCCGAACTGAGACTGGCTTTAAGAGATTAGCTTGCCGTCACCGACTTGCGACTCGTTGTACCAGCCATTGTAGCACGTGTGTAGCCCAGGTCATAAGGGGCATGATGATTTGACGTCATCCCCACCTTCCTCCGGTTTATTACCGGCAGTCTCGCTAGAGTGCCCAACTCAATGATGGCAACTAACAATAGGGGTTGCGCTCGTTGCGGGACTTAACCCAACATCTCACGACACGAGCTGACGACAACCATGCACCACCTGTCACCAGTGTTCCGAAGAAAAATCCTATCTCTAGAACGGTCACTGGGATGTCAAGACCTGGTAAGGTTCTTCGCGTTGCTTCGAATTAAACCACATGCTCCACCGCTTGTGCGGGCCCCCGTCAATTCCTTTGAGTTTCAACCTTGCGGTCGTACTCCCCAGGCGGAGTGCTTAATGCGTTAGCTGCGGCACTGAGTCCCGGAAAGGACCCAACACCTAGCACTCATCGTTTACGGCGTGGACTACCAGGGTATCTAATCCTGTTCGCTCCCCACGCTTTCGAGCCTCAGCGTCAGTTACAGACCAGAGAGCCGCTTTCGCCACCGGTGTTCCTCCATATATCTACGCATTTCACCGCTACACATGGAATTCCACTCTCCCCTTCTGCACTCAAGTTTGACAGTTTCCAAAGCGTACTATGGTTAAGCCACAGCCTTTTACTTCAGACTTATCAAACCGCCTGCGCTCGCTTTACGCCCAATAAATCCGGACAACGCTCGGGACCTACGTATTACCGCGGCTGCTGGCACGTAGTTAGCCGTCCCTTTCTGGTAAGATACCGTCACTGTGTGAACTTTCCACTCTCACACACGTTCTTCTCTTACAACAGAGCTTTACGATCCGAAAACCTTCTTCACTCACGCGGCGTTGCTCGGTCAGGGTTGCCCCCATTGCCGAAGATTCCCTACTGCTGCCTCCCGTAGGAGTCTGGGCCGTGTCTCAGTCCCAGTGTGGCCGATCACCCTCTCAGGTCGGCTATGTATCGAAGCCTTGGTGAGCCGTTACCTCACCAACTAGCTAATACAACGCAGGTCCATCTCATAGTGAAGCAATTGCTCCTTTCAAGCATCTACCATGCGGTAAATACTGTTATGCGGTATTAGCTATCGTTTCCAATAGTTATCCCCCGCTATGAGGCAGGTTACCTACGCGTTACTCACCCGTTCGCAACTCATCCGTCTAGTGCAAGCACCAGACTTCAGCGTTCTACTTGCATGTATTAGGCACGCCGCCAGCGTTCGTCCTGAGCCAGGATCAAACTCTCATATAAAGTTTTGATTCAAACTCAAACTATCACTAGCTTTCCGTTTTATTGTTTTGTTTTGTCATTGACGATTTATCCTTAGATAAATCACCCTGCACGTTTGGTTCGTCTTCTTTAATTTTCAAAGGTCTTGTTCGTTATCGCGCTCTCGCGACAACTATCTTAGTTTATCATTTCTTGGAAACTTTGTCAACACTTTTTTGAAACTTTTTTTCGTTCC
>NZ_JAOTGC010000030.1:0-5282 GCF_044427445.1 Streptococcus sp. 2020WUSS084
TAGCCTTGGCCACCTAGCCTAACAGCTTCAAGCCTGTTATCAAATGAAATCATCAACTTACTCAAACATAGTGAAACATCTAATTCTTGACTAAGGTAAGGTGGCTAACTTCATTATAGAACTTTCAAAATTCTACCGTTTTTACGATAGAGGGAATTGCTAATAGTGTTGATTTGACTAGTTTTTATTCTTATAAAACCATAAGAACCAAACTCAAAATCCAGTGTCCGCAAGGACGTGCCGGTTCGACCCCGGCCGCCGGTATAGTTTATGAAGAAACGTTGATTTATCAGCGTTTCTTTTTTTGCTTTGTTTGGCGGGTTGGGTGTTTTTTGGGTGCTCAGAATATTTCTGACATTGTAGTACTGTTAGATTTGCTATAGTACTTCTACTTTATTAAGTTGATAATGGGAAAACAGTTGTTTCCTGTATTTAAGGTGTTGATTAATTTGGGCAAGGCTCTATTTGTTTCTTGTGGGCTGATGACAAGCTTTTATGGGGCTGTTTGAGGATTTCTCTCAGCGGTGAAAGTTTTGTCATGAGGGTATTCTTCTTATCTCTTATTGTCTTGGAAAAGTATGTAAAATTTTTAGGTGTTTTTTTGACAAATAAATGAAAATATTGCACAAAATACTTGACAAATCGCTTGTTATACTAGTATAACAAGGCTTGACTTTACAGCCAAGCCTTTCCTAATTGCTAAAAAAGGAGATTCAATTGATGGGCAAGAAACTGATAAAGAGCACAGCTATTGGAGTAGCGTCTCTTAGCTCATTTGTAATTGCAAATGGTGTGCATGCTGAAGAAGCTGTAAATACCCCTACAAGCCCTGTAGAGAGCCCTGAGGTGTCTCTGACAGCTAGTGTAGGTATCGAGACGGTATCAGGTGTTATCGTGACCAATGGTACTGCTGTTGTAACAGAAACACCGACTGAAGCAACGGTTGATCAGGCGGCTAGCATTAAGACTGCTACTGACCAGGCTGTAACTGATCAGACTGCTGTGGTGGTGGATGCGAGTGTTGCCGAAGAAAATGCCGCAAACGTGGTTGAAAGGGCCACTGAAGTGGTTGCAGAGGCTGAAACAAACAAGGCCGAAGCAAGGGATGAGAACATTGCGAATGCTGAAACAGGGGTGGCTGATACGCAAACAGCTATTTCAGAAGCTGAAAGCAAGGCTACTCAAGCCGCCGAAAACACAGCTGAAGCACAAGCAAAAGCCGATGATGCACAAGCTAAAGTAAATAGTGACCAAGCGGTCATTGACGCTCAAGAGACTGTTGTGGACAATGCTCAAACAGCTGTGGATAATGCACAAGCAGTTCTAGATGGCACAGGTAAAGAGACAATTATCGCAAAACGTGACGCTGCTGCAAGTGACCTTGAAGTTGCTAAAGCAGACGAAACCAAAGCTCAAAGCTACCTTACTAAGGCTCAAGAAGCTGATGCTAAGAAAGCAAGTGACTTGGCAACTGCTAAAGACACTGAGGCTACTCAATCAGCAACTGCTGATAAGACTGCAAGTGACCTTGCGCAAGCACAGGCTGATGCTACAAAAGCGGCAGCTGACTTGGTAAATGCCAATACGGCGGTTGATAAGGCCCAGAAGGCACTAGACGGTACTGGAGCTGCTGCAATCATCGCAGAGCGTGATGATGCACAGGCTGACCTTACACAAGCACAAGCAGACGAAACCAAGGCACAAAGCGACCTCGCAACTGCACAAGCAGCTGACGCGAAGAAAGCACAGGACATCGCCAGCCTAACACAAACACAAACGCAACAACAAGCTACTGCTGACCAAACAGCTGCAGCCCTTGCATCTGCAATCATGGACGCTAAACTTACAACAGACGCAAAAACAGCTGCCGACAACAAAGTGGCAGAGTTGACAGCTAACATCGCAGCTTTTGATAACTTAACAACACCAAAACTGTCACAAGATGTTATCAATGCTTATAAGGCATTTGTGAAGGATAAGTCTCAAAGCAATAAAGATGCCTTGTTTGATGCAATCAATACATGGTATACAACCGATATGGTTGGCTATACTAAAACAATGGTAACTCCAATTGATACAACCATTGTTGACCCTTCAAACTTAACAGAAGAGCAAGTAACAGCATTATCTCAATACTATGTTTACATTGAAAATGCTGTTCGTAAGCAAATATGGGGTGCTAATAATGAAGATGTGATTGTCACAAAAGATGCCGTACAAGCTGCTATACAAATTGCCAAAAATTATACAGCTGAAAATGATAATACTGGCGAACACAGTTATACCGCATTAGAAAATGATGGTAATAATAATGTAGATTACAGCTCGGAGGGGATTGCATTCATCTCCGCTAAAACTACTACCATGACTCAATTATTTCGTAACATTTTAAGTATGTCAATCAATACATGGGCAGGCGATTACAACCAGAATTACGCCCATATTACGAATGAATATTGGACTCGTTCTATTTCATCATCTAGTGGTTCATCGACAACAAAACTTAGCGGAGCTTTTGTGACAAGTGTAACACCTGGTGGATTTGGACGTGCACATAGCCTTCAATTTATCGATGACGGTGGCAACACTATTGCATCACCATACGACACAACAGCCCTCAAGGCTGAGTTGGCAACTGCTAAGACAGCACAGGCTCAAGCGACACAAGCTGACAAGCAAGCACAAGCAACTCTTGCTAGTGCAACGACTGCTAACAACCAAGCTCAATCAGCTCTTCAAGCAACTACGGCTCAATTGACTGCTTTGAAAGCTACTGCCGACCAAACACCAGCCGCCCAAGCTACATTGACAAGTGCAACCACTGTGCGTAAAGCCGCAGAAGCGCGCCTTGCTGCTGCTCAACAAGCCGTTGACAACCTCAACGCTGACGTAGCAACCAAGACGAAAGCCCTTGAAGATGCGAAATCAGTTCAAGCAAAAGCTGTCACAGCAGACACAAGTGTCAAAGCAACTCTTGCTCAGGTAAGAACTACAAATGACAAGGCTCAAGCAGCACTTGCCGAAACTCGTGCAACCATTGCAAGCCTTGAAGCAATCGCTGACCAAACACCAGCCGCCCAAGCTACCTTGACAAGTGCAACCGCTGCTCGTCAAGCTGCTGAAACTCGCTTGGCTAAGGCTCAACAAGCTGTTGACAACCTCAACGCAGATGTAGCAACTAAGACTAAAGCTCTTGAAGATGCGAAAAGTCAATTGGCTGCTGAAGAAGCAAAATTGGCTCAACTGAAAGAAGCTAAGTCTACCAGCGAAGTCGTTCTTGCAGAAGCTCAGTCGAAAGTAGAGGCATTGAAGGCTGAAGAAGCTAAGATTGCAGATGAAATTGCTGTATTGAAAGCGCAACTTGCCGAACAATTGGCTAAGCTTGCAGCACTCAAAAATGCTGACCAAGTCCTTGCAGATGCTCAAGCGGAGCTTGCAAAAGCTATCAAGGCTCACACTGCTGCTAAAGCAACCCTTGACGCTGAAATTGATAAGTTGGACCAATTCTTGAAGAACCAACGTGATGCTAAAGCTCAATATGAGGCTGTGAAGGAGGCTTATACCCAAGCACAGATTGTGGCTCAGAGACAAGCTATCAATGATGCAGGCGGTCAACCGATTGCTATCACAGATAAAGTTGGTAAGATTGTGGGCTACTTTGATGGCAACCAAACTGCAGGTACTAAGCTACAGCCAATCACTTATAGCAGAGTTGAAAAGTATAGACAGCTGCCACAAACGGGCTCACAAGAGAGCCTTTTGGTATTGTTAGGCTACACGGCCCTTGCTGGTCTTGGACTAGGTTATGCAAAAAAACGGAGAAGAGGATAGGAAAGAATGGCAGAACAACAAAATATAAACCAATTTGGTCGCGAGGAACTCATTGATATTTTGCAGTATTTGTATGTGCAGATTGATGAATTCTTTACTATTAAGAATAAAATGTCTTCTATTGTTGAACAGACTATTAGTACACGTGTTAAACAGGCTACAACAGCTAAGTATAATCGGAATGGAAATATTGGTGGTATCATTTTTGCCCTGATGGGAGTGGTTGAACTCGGCAATAATTTTTTCAACGCTCTTTTCATGATGGGGGTGATGTATCTATTTGGGCAGGCTACAGTCCGTCTCTTTATGTGGCTTATGGCTAGACCGACTAATAAAAAACATTCGGCTTTCGGTCTCAATTATACTGTAAATGTACTTAGTAAGAAACAACTTGAGAAGGTTACTCAAGAAGCAACTGTTGAAGCGGAACATTCTCAAGAATATCAGTCGCTCCTTGCAGATAAGTTAGCATTGGAAAGCAACCAGACACTTCTTTATTTCTTGTCTCTGATCCCTGATAATTTTGCAAATTTGACAGATTTTGCAGGCATGTTGGTCTTGTTGCAGGATTTCCGTGCAACGAATTTCCAAGAAGCTGCCAACCTTTGGCGGACAGAACAGCATCAGCAATCTGTGATGAATCAACAGAAAAAAATGGCGGAACAATTGGCGCGGAGTCATGCTCAAATTTCACAACTGCGTGATCAGGCAGAGCGACTTCGTAAAGGGCAGGCTCATTTGGAAGATGCCGCGGCAAGGGCAACTATCCAGAATGCGCGAGCTAATGAAAAATTAGCTAACATGGAGCGTTACGGCGTCCATGCAACTATTCGCTGATTCAAATGAACTGGAGAAGTCCTGGTTTGTAGGAGAAAGATGAAAAAGAAATTATTGAGATTAGGTTTTGTAGCCTTGTCAGTTTTGGTGTTAACGGCTTGTCAGGTGGGAACGAAAGAATATCTATCGGTTTCTTTTAAAAAGAAGATTCTTTTGTTAAAACTTCTACAGATTTCTATGTTTACAATTTCTCTAAATTGATTATTGACAAGGATGGTATTGTTACACTAGAAGCACCGAGTGAAGTAGATAAAGATAAAATGGTTAAGCTATCTGCTCAGTCGGATCATTTTTATCGTGATAGTATCAATGATGTCTATGCAAGTTTGACTAATCTCGAGTATAGGGATGTTACAACAGAGGTGGAATCTGCTGGTAACAGATGGTAAGAATAGTTTGAAATGAAGGAACACTGAGAAACTGGTGTTTCTTTTTTATTAAGAGGGCTTATGAGTTGCTATGGATAGATCTACTCTTTTTCAGTAAATGAACTGCTCCCTGTCAAGTGGACAATGAAATAATAAAAGATTAGGCGACGGCCTTGTTCCTCATTTCAAGAGGGGCAAGGCCGTTGTTGCGTTCTTGAAATCGTTGATGATTATAAAAATAGATGT
>NZ_JAOTGC010000031.1:0-5237 GCF_044427445.1 Streptococcus sp. 2020WUSS084
TACATTTTCATGCCTTTCTAGTTGTTTTGTGGTTATTATAATTATAAAGCATGAAGTGGAAAACGAGCAACTCCTAATTGGAATTGCTCGTTTTTTATATGTGAGAAGCTAGTTTTTGCCCAGCCTCGGTTTATTTGTCACGCACCTTACGGAGCGTGACGGACTAAAAGTCACATAATTAAAAAAGAGGGAGTCCCTCTTTTTAATGTTCTCTCATTTTTGCTAATAAGTTTTGAGCAGTTTCTAGGTTGCTGTGCTTTTCTTTCCGCAGGAGTTGGGCTAGTTGGTCTACTTCATGCTCCTCGGCACCAGCAAGTAGCGCTAAGGATTTTGCCTGGAGCTTCATATGACCAGCCTGAATCCCTGAAGTAACAAGAGCACGCAGGGCGGCAAAGTTCTGACAGAGGCCGACAGAAGCGATGATAGAAGCTAATTGGCGTGCCTTTGGTTGTTGGAGAAGGTCAAAAGCGACGGCTACCTTTGGATTGAGTCCAATCGAGCCACCGACAGAGGCGATCGGAAGAGGTAGGGTGATGGAGCCGACCAAGTGCTCGCCATCAATGGACCAAGTAGAAAGCCCCTTGTATTGCCCATCACGGCTGGCATAAGCATGAGCCCCGGCTTCGACTGCCCGCCAGTCATTTCCTGTAGCGATAACGACAGCATCTATACCATTAAAAATCCCTTTGTTATGTGTCGCAGCACGATAAGGGTCCACTTGCGCCAGTTTGCTTGCCAGGGCTATTTTTTGAGCAGTTTCTTGAGCAATGGCAGAGCTGGTAGCCAGATTAGAGATGGCTATATGACATTGGGCGGTGACCAGTGACTCCGTTGCATAGTTGGAGAGGATTCCCATCAAAGCCTGTCCCTTGCTGAGCTCTTCTAAGTCATCCTTAACAGCTTCTAACATGTTATTGAGGATATTGGCTCCCATGGCTTCTTGTACATCAACTTGAAGATAGACAATCAAAAACTCATCCTTACTCTCAACAGTCAATTCTCTTGCACCGCCCCCTCGTTTAACAATAGAAGGGTGTGCTTGATTGGCAGTTTCTAAAATACTCTCCTTCTGGTCAAGAATCGTCTGTGTCGCTCTGCTATGGTCCGAAATATCGTAGAGAGCAACTTGTCCAATCATGATACGGTTATGAATAGTCGTTGAAAAACCGCCAGATTTAGCGATGATTTTGGCTCCGAAAGATGCAGCTGCAACCACAGAAGGTTCTTCAGTAACCATCGGTACAGAATAAGTTTGTCCATCCACTAGAAGTTCTGGAAGTACAGAAAAAGGTAAGGAAAACGTTCCTAGATGATTTTCTGCCATCTTTCCCGCAATTGCTTCTGGCAGGTTTTCGTCTTTGTATAGAACGTCTAAGCTATCTTCCGATAGGGAACGATTCTGACGGAGAATATCAATGCGCTCTTGGCGTGATTTTTTATAAAATCTGGAAAAAATTGACATAGGTTCCTCTTTCTATAGGAAAGCGCCCCTTGGTGAGAGCCAAAGGGCGCCGTTTTGGGGAGCGGGAAAGAACTTGACTGATAGAAAAGAGTTCGTCTTCCCGCCCCCGCACAGTTGATTAGGTCAGATTTAGAGTGTGGTAACACGAATAAATCTGCCAATCAACCACTGCGCTGAGATGTTGACGCTAACTGTGAAAAGTGTGCTGGAAATTCGATCAGCCTATCATTCATTATTCCAATGAATGATAGGTAAAATGCTTATTTACGATAGATACGTTTGTGATTGTCCACTTTGATAAGGGCAAAGGGAGTTTGGTCTTCTGGTAGGTCAAGGGATGAACCAGTTTCATCAAGGGTAATTTCTTCAAAGAAGACTTGTTCGTATTCCTTAACGCTGAGTTTTGTACGCTGATTGAGTTGTTCTAAACGATTTTCTTGTAAGTGGTCGCGATAACCTTCAACGAGTTGACCGCTGAAAATTTCACAGACAGCACCGCTACCATAGCTATAAAAGAGAATTTGATCCCCTGTCTCTAAAGCTCTGCTATTTTCCAAAAGGGAAAGGAGGGAGAGGAAAATAGAGCCAGTGTAGATGTTGCCGACAACCTTATTATATACGATTGCTTCTTGGAAACGCTCTGTCAAACGTTCCAATGTTTCTGCGTCCTGAGTGATAGCCTGCAATCCTTTAAGGCCTTGCTTGGAGAAAGGAATGTGTAAGCACATGGCAGCAAAATCGTTGAGGGTTTTGCCTGTTTTTTGTTGATAGTAGTCGAAAGTTGTTGTCAAGCAATCGGTGTACTGTTCAGTTGAAAATTTACCATCAACACGTGGATATTTGTCGTAGTTAGGACGCCAGAAGTCGTAGATGTCACGTGTCTGGCAGACATTATCATTGTTGAGGACCAAAATTCGTGGGTTTGCGGTTACCAACATGGCAACTGCACCAGCACCTTGGGTAGGTTCACCGCCAGAAGCGACTCCATACTTTGCAATATCACTAGCAATGACTAGGACTTTTGATTCTGGGAATTGAGCGATATGGCTTTTGGCAAGACTTAGTCCAGCGGTTGCACCGTAACAGGCCTCCTTCATCTCGATGGAGCGAGCGAAGGGCTGAATACCGAGTAATCCATGAATGGTGACGGCAGCAGCCTTACTTTGATCTACGCTAGATTCTGTACCGACAATAACCATGTCAATAGTTTGTTTATCTTCTTCTGTCAGAATGGTTTCGGCAGCCTTTGCACCAAGACTGATAATATCTTGAGTGATAGGAGCTACAGCCATTTCAGACTGAAGAAGACCAATCTTAAATTTATTTGGGTCCACATTGCGGGCTTGGGCTAAATCAGCCAAATCTAAAACATAATCGGGTGCCGCAAATCCGATTTTATCAATACCGATGTTCATAATATATCCTTTGTGTACAAATGATAGGTTAACTTGTTTGCGCATTGGAAACGATTAGGGAGATACCTTGACCGCCTCCGATACAAAGTGAGCAAAGACCAAGCTCTTTTTCTTGCTTGATTAATTCATGGATTAGGGTAACCAAAATCCGGCTACCACTAGCTCCGATTGGATGTCCAAGGGCGATAGCACCACCATTGACATTGACTTTTGCAGGATTAATGCCGAGTTGTTTGACAACTGGAATTGATTGGGCTGCGAAAGCTTCGTTGAGTTCAAATAAGTCAATATCTTCGACGGATTTGCCGATTTTTTCAAGGGCTTTTTGACTAGCTGTTATAGGACCTAACCCCATATAGGCAGGATCTAAACCGCTTGTTGCATAGGCCTCAATATAGGCGAGTGGCTGGATATTTAGCTCACTGGCTTTTTCATCAGACATGAGTACCAAGACAGCACAGCCGTCATTGATGCCAGAAGCATTGGCTGCGGTGACGGTTCCATCTTTTTTGAAAGCTGGACGGAGTGTTGCCAATTTTTCAATTAGCGTCAGACGAGGATACTCATCTGTGGCAAAAATAGTTTCGCCTTTCCGATTTTTTAGTCTAATAGGAACAATTTCGTCAACAAATCTTCCCTCAGCAATAGCTTTTGCAGCCTTTTCTTGGCTGGTGCGGGCAAATGCATCTTGCTCTTTTCGACTGACATGATAGCGTTCGGCAACATTTTCAGCGGTAATACCCATGTGATAGTCATTGAAGGCATCTGTCAAACCATCCGTTAACATGGAATCTTCCAAGGTAATATGACCAAACTTACTCCCAAAACGGCTTGATTTGGATAAGTAGGCCGCCTGACTCATGATTTCGATACCACCAGCAACAACGACGTCGTTATCGCCAAGAAGGATTGATTGTGTGGCAAGAAGGACTGATTTGAGACCAGAACCACAGACTTTATTGACTGCATAGGCAGAGGCTGTCTGAGGAATGCCTGCACGAATAGCAATTTGACGTGCAATATTTTGTCCTTGTCCTGCTGAGAGAACATTTCCGAAGATAACTTCATCAACGCTGTCTGCAGGGATGTTTTTATTAGCTAAGGCTGTTTCGAGGACTTGCGCCCCTAAATCAGCGATTTCAATATCTTTCAGACTACCTCCGAAACTGCCGATGGCAGAACGATAGGCAGACACGATAGCTACTTTTTTCATGATAACTCCTATAGTGGTATCGTTTTGAACTGTCGTGTTCAGCCTTACTATTATACCATTATTTTGTCTTTTTTCTAAGAAGAAATATAGGTCTAGAGACTGAATTTACATGAAAGAGTAATGAAAGCGTACACAGATTGTGGAAAGGCTGGCATTTTTTTACCTTTTCGTGTAAAATAGAGAAGTATAAGAGGGGGACCTCAAAATTTAAAGGAGAATCCATAAATGGTAAAATTGGTTTTTGCTCGCCATGGTGAGTCTGAATGGAACAAAGCTAACCTTTTCACTGGTTGGGCTGATGTTGATTTGTCTGAAAAAGGTACACAACAAGCAATCGATGCAGGTAAATTGATCAAAGAAGCAGGTATCGAATTTGACCTTGCTTTCACATCTGTATTGAAACGTGCTATCAAGACTACAAACTTGGCTCTTGAAGCTGCAGATCAATTGTGGGTACCAGTTGAAAAATCATGGCGTTTGAACGAACGTCACTACGGTGGTTTGACTGGCTTGAACAAAGCTGAAGCAGCTGCTGAATTTGGTGATGAGCAAGTTCACATCTGGCGTCGTTCTTATGATACTTTGCCACCAGAAATGGCTAAAGATCATGAGCATTCAGCACACACTGACCGTCGCTATGCACACCTTGATGATTCAGTTATTCCAGATGCAGAAAACTTGAAAGTAACGCTTGAGCGTGCCCTTCCATTCTGGGAAGATAAAATTGCTCCAGCATTGAAAGACGGTAAAAACGTATTCGTAGGTGCACACGGTAACTCAATCCGTGCCCTTGTAAAACACATCAAACAATTGTCTGATGACGAAATCATGGATGTGGAAATTCCAAACTTCCCACCACTTGTATTCGAATTGGATGAAAACTTGAACATTGTGAAAGAGTACTACTTGGAAGCATAATTCATTTAAGGCCTGAGTTCGCTCAGGCTTTTTTAGTTATGTGACTTTTAGTCCGTCACGCTCCGTAAGGTGCGTGACAAATAAACCACCCGCTATGCGGGTGTGCGACGAAGGTTATACCAAAAAAACTCCAAACGCGATACAATAAAGGTGTTCAAGCCTATTGTAAAGCGAGAGGAGAAAAGTATGGCACAAAAGGCACATAGTTTATCACATACAAAGTGGCTGT
>NZ_JAOTGC010000032.1:0-4150 GCF_044427445.1 Streptococcus sp. 2020WUSS084
CCTTAGCTAGTCCACTATGCGGAGAGTGGGACTTGAACCCACACGACCTAAAGCGGTCACAGGATCCTTAGTCCTGCGCGTCTGCCAATTCCGCCATCCCCGCGATTGAGTACCTTACTAGTATAACAGGACAGCTAAGGCTTGTCAAGAAAATTTTTTAGTTTATTTCAAAAAATCAACTTTCTATTCAATCAGTAAAATTGGAAAATCTAAGCGAAAATGGAGCTAAGGCAGGAACACAGAAAACTCAGTGCTGCTGAGTCGCAATAAAGACAGCCACCGTTTGGTCGGGATCGTATTTTTCAAAGTCAATAGTGTAGTCCCGATGAAGCTCACCTGATTCTTCTGCCTGCCAAATCCTCTGCCAAGCATGAAGAATCGCTTGAGGATCCTCCTTATCAGCCTCAAATACTTGATAGATCTGCTCGGATGTGTCAAAATCATAGACTTCCCCATCTGTCAAACGGCAGATAGAGAGACTGTAGTCTCCTTTGTAATCACTGGCATAGTCATGATAGACGGCATAGACCGGTTCCCCTTGGGCAAAAGCTTCTTTCACCGCTTCCTCTTGTTCCTGCCAGAGAGCCTGGATTTTTTCTACACAATGCTCATCTTGAAAATTATTAGTACGAATACTAGCTAAAATGTTTAGAAACATCTTCTTCCCTCCTTTTGTTTTCATTATAACATTTCTCTAGAAAAGTCGCTTAGGTCAAACAAAACTAGTCTATCTCTCCTGCTTGTAATTTATAAACTAGCATATATCGCGCTCTGCACTTATCTAGACAAAGCAAAAGGACTAGCCCCTTAGCTAGTCCACTATGCGGAGAGTGGGACTTGAACCCACACGACCTAAAGCGGTCACAGGATCCTTAGTCCTGCGCGTCTGCCAATTCCGCCATCCCCGCGATTGAGTACCTTACTAGTATAACAGGACAGCTAAGGCTTGTCAAGAAAATTTTTTAGTTTATTTCAAAAAATCAACTTTCTATTCAATCAGTAAAATTGGAAAATCTAAGCGAAAATGGAGCTAAGGCAGGAACACAGAAAACTCAGTGCTGCTGAGTCGCAATAAAGACAGCCACCGTTTGGTCGGGATCGTATTTTTCAAAGTCAATAGTGTAGTCCCGATGAAGCTCACCTGATTCTTCTGCCTGCCAAATCCTCTGCCAAGCATGAAGAATCGCTTGAGGATCCTCCTTATCAGCCTCAAATACTTGATAGATCTGCTCGGATGTGTCAAAATCATAGACTTCCCCATCTGTCAAACGGCAGATAGAGAGACTGTAGTCTCCTTTGTAATCACTGGCATAGTCATGATAGACGGCATAGACCGGTTCCCCTTGGGCAAAAGCTTCTTTCACCGCTTCCTCTTGTTCCTGCCAGAGAGCCTGGATTTTTTCTATACAATGCTCATCTTGAAAATTATTAGTACGAATACTAGCTAAAATGTTTAGAAACATCTTCTTCCCTCCTTTTGTTTTCATTATAACATTTCTCTAGAAAAGTCGCTTAGGTCAGACAAAACTAGTCTATCTCTCCTGACTCCTTTCTACCGCTGCGGTGACAAAAGCCGTATAAAGACCTTCAGGTCGGTTCGGTCGGCTGGAAAGCTCTGGGTGATACTGACAAGCAACGAAGAATTTATTTTCTGGAATTTCAACAATTTCTACCAAACGGTTGTCTGGTGACACGCCTGAGAAAACAAAACCTGCTTTTTCAAATTGTTCACGGAAGTCATTATTAAACTCATAACGATGACGATGGCGACGTTGTACAACTTCTTGATTATCATAAGCAGCTGCAGCCTTGGAGCCACGTTTGAGCTTGCTTGGATAAAGACCTAAACGGAGAGTTCCTCCTAAATCTTCCACTCCAATTTGATCACGCATGATGTCAATAATTGGATATTTTGTTTCTGGGTCTAATTCAAAGCTGTTAGCACCTTCTAAACCGAGAACGTGACGTGCAAATTCTACACAGGTCAGCTGCATTCCCAAGCAGACCCCTAGCATTGGCACGTCATTCTCACGAGCATAACGAATGGCTTGTATTTTCCCTTCTGTACCACGTTGTCCAAAGCCACCAGGAACGATAATTCCTTGTGCTTGTCCTAGACGTTCAGCTACGTTTTCTGCTGTCAAATCATTTGCATTGACCCAGTCCAATTCGATAGCAGCATCATTTGCATATCCTGAGTGTTTTAGAGCTTCAACTACAGAAATATAGGCATCTTGTAATTCTACATACTTACCAACTAAAGCGATTTTTACTTTTTTCTGGAGATTAAGAACCTTGTTTACCATCGCTGTCCACTCTGTCATATCTGCTGGAGGTACGTCGAGCTTCAAGTGATCGCAAACAATTTGATCCATGTTCTGTGCTTGCATATTTAATGGGATTTGGTAAAGATGTTCGACATCCAAGGACTCAATAACTGCTTCTGGAGCAACATCACAGAATTGTGCCAGTTTATTTTTAATTCCTTGTCCAGCAGGCTGCTCTGTCCGAATTACCAACATGTTGGGCTGAATGCCTAGACCACGCAACTCTTTTACAGAATGTTGTGTTGGCTTAGTTTTCATTTCGCCTGCTGCTTTGAGATAAGGCAAGAGTGTTGTATGGATATACATAACATTGTCTGAACCGACATCTGCCTTCATCTGACGAAGCGCTTCAAGGAATGGCAAGCTTTCAATATCACCTACTGTACCACCCACTTCCGTGATGATGACATCTGCATCTGTAGTACGAGCTGCACGCTTGATTTTGTCTTTCAAAGCATCTGTAATGTGTGGAATAACTTGAACTGTCGCCCCTAAGTATTCCCCTTTACGCTCTTTACGGAGGACTTCGCTATAAATTTTACCTGTTGTAACATTTGAATATTTGTTCAGGTTAATGTCGATGAAACGCTCATAGTGCCCAAGGTCCAAGTCGGTTTCTGCACCGTCATCCGTCACAAAAACTTCACCGTGTTGATACGGACTCATTGTTCCCGGGTCAATGTTGATGTATGGATCAAATTTTTGGATTGTTACCTTGAGACCTCGGTTCTTCAATAAACGACCTAGACTGGCTGCTACAATCCCTTTGCCGATAGAGGAAACAACACCACCTGTTACAAAAATATACTTTGTCATGCAAACTCCTTTTCTACGATTCAGGCTAATAGGAAGCGGTTTGTGGGGATACTTCCTGTTAACTTGAAGAAAAAACAAAAATAGCTCCCTATCGCTAGGGAGCTCCGACCTCAAAAGAGGTGCCCGATAATATCTTATCGTAATTTGGTAGTCTTGTCAAATTATTTTTAAGAACCTATGGGGATATAATTCTTATTCGTCGACGACCTCTTCATCTGAATACTCATCGTCATCTTCACCTAAATCAACATCCTCTTCATCCAATTCGTCATCGGGGATAATTTCGTTGATTTCCGAATCATAAGACTCAACTTCATCTTTTTCATCATCTGGATTTTCATCATCGTATTCTGATGATACACTACCTGGATAGTTGTCCTCATCTTCCGGATCATCATGTCCATAGTCAATCGCATCATCATCACCGTCCATAAAGGCATTGACGCGTTTCTTCTTGCGTTTTGGTGCATCTTCATCATCTTCTTCAAGAGTGATCACTTCTTCGTCGATCTCATCAATTGCGTACCAAGAACGTAAGCCCCATTTGTTTTCGCCAAGTGGAATGAAGCTTCCATCCACATTCAAATCAGAATAGAAGGTTGGGAGGGCTGCGCGAATCTCGCTGTTTGATTTTTCAAGGTAGTTTTGAATTTCATTGACCAAGTCGTTGAAATACATTTCGTTGTCACGTCCACGTTCTTCCAAAATAGCACGGGCTACTTCAATCATGGAAAGTTCGCTTTTTTCTTGTCCTGCAAATACGTTAAGTTCCAAGGCTGTTCTCCTTTTTTGTCTTTCCTTTCTATTTTACGCTAAAAAAGGCAAATAGTCAAAGATAATCTTTATCGTTTTTCTGTAAAAAAATACCTGCAGAGCTCAGTGAACTGCTCCCTGTCAAGTGGACAATGAAATAATAAAAGATTAGGCGACGGCCTTGTTCCTCATTTCAAGAGGGGCAAGGCCGTTGTTGCGTTCTTGAAATCGTTGATGATTATAAAAATAGATGT
>NZ_JAOTGC010000033.1:0-2364 GCF_044427445.1 Streptococcus sp. 2020WUSS084
CCTTAGCTCCATTTTCGCTTAGATTTTCCAATTTTACTGATTGAATAGAAAGTTGATTTTTTGAAATAAACTAAAAAATTTTCTTGACAAGCCTTAGCTGTCCTGTTATACTAGTAAGGTACTCAATCGCGGGGATGGCGGAATTGGCAGACGCGCAGGACTAAGGATCCTGTGACCGCTTTAGGTCGTGTGGGTTCAAGTCCCACTCTCCGCATAGTGGACTAGCTAAGGCTAGTCCTTTTGCTTTGTCTAGATAAGTGCAGAGCACGATATACGCTAGTTCATAAATTACAAGAATGATACGAAACAGGCATTATTATGGCTTTCATGAAAAGATATGTGAAAATTTTCTCAAAACTAGACGGTTTCAACTAGCATTTTCAAAATAAAAATGGTAGAATAGAGGAGTATGAGGTGCAACCTCAAAAAATATTAGGAGGCTATCGAAATGCCATTAGTTTCAGCAGAAAAATTTGTCCAAGCAGCTCGTGACAACGGTTATGCAGTTGGTGGATTTAACACAAACAACCTTGAGTGGACTCAAGCTATCTTGCGTGCAGCAGAAGCAAAACAAGCTCCAGTTCTTATCCAAACTTCTATGGGTGCAGCTAAGTACATGGGTGGTTACAAAGTAGCTCGCAACTTGATCGCAAACTTGATTGAATCAATGAACATTACAGTTCCAGTTGCTATTCACCTTGACCACGGTCACTACGAAGATGCACTTGAGTGTATCGAAGTTGGTTACACTTCTATCATGTTTGACGGTTCACACCTTCCAGTAGAAGAAAACCTTGCAAAAGCAAAAGAAGTTGTAGAATTGGCGCACGCTAAAGGTATCTCAGTTGAAGCTGAAGTTGGTACTATCGGTGGTGAAGAAGATGGTATCGTAGGTGCTGGTGAATTGGCTCCAATTGAAGACGCAGTAGCAATGGTTGCAACTGGTATTGACTTCTTGGCAGCAGGTATCGGTAACATTCACGGTCCATACCCAGCAAACTGGGAAGGTCTTGACCTAGATCACTTGCGTAAATTGACTGAAGCTGTACCAGGTTTCCCAATCGTATTGCACGGTGGTTCAGGTATTCCAGATGCGCAAATCCAAGAAGCAATCAAATTGGGTGTTGCTAAAGTTAACGTAAATACTGAGTGCCAAATCGCATTCGCAAATGCAACTCGTAAATTTGCAGCAGCTTATGAAGCAAACGAAGCAGAATACGATAAGAAAAAACTCTTTGACCCACGTAAATTCTTGGCAGACGGCGTGAAAGCTATCCAAGCATCTGTTGAAGAGCGTATCGACGTATTCGGTTCAGCGAACAAAGCTTAATGTAACTGCGAAGAAATCTCAGATTTCAAGCAAACAAAGCATAAGTTTCTTAGATTAAACCAAAAAGGATTTTCTTTCGAGAATCCTTTTTATTATATAGTTTATTAAGCTCGATCTAGTTCTTCGCCATGAAGAAATCTACGATAGAAGTGAGCAGAGAACAATTAAAATATAAACCGCTCCAAAGTTTTCATGACCATAATAACTTAGAGAACGAAGAATTATGGATGGGGCGCAAACTGTAGTATTAAAATATTTACCTATGAGTATAGATACTTTTAAAAAAATAAAAATAAAAATGAAAATAATTCTTGCCAAGTCCAATCTTTTCTGTTAGAATAGTATGGTATGTGGTGCTAGCACATCCGATATATTTGATCAAATGAGGAGGAAGATACAATGGCTAAAGTATGTTATTTCACTGGTCGTAAGACTGTATCAGGTAACAACCGTTCACACGCTATGAACCAAACTAAACGCGCAGTTAAACCAAACCTTCAAAAAGTAACTGTTTTGATTGATGGTAAACCTAAAAAAGTTTGGGCTTCAGCACGTGCACTAAAATCAGGCAAAGTTGAACGCGTATAATAACAAAGTCGTTAGAAAAATCTAGCGACTTTTGTTTTTGGAAAAAATAGCCTAGTTATAAAGTCGATGAGGAGCAAATTCGGCCACTACATAATAAACAGGAAAGAATATCAACTACATAACTCTTCACAATGCTGTTGAAAAGTAGCTAACAAGAAGAAATGTTGTCAAAAATGAACTGTGTATTGATGTGGGAGATTTTTCCAAGGTCGAACATTTAAACTTGGATTGACATTAGGAGTTGTACGAGAGAGCATATCCGTACGGGTTCTACAAGAAGGGAATCACGAAATGGAAGAATAGAGAGTGTTTAAAAAATGGTAAATTCTCAAAGTAAGTTCTAGTTCCCGTCCTTCCAGAAGTTACTTTGAGAAAACTGCATAAAATCAACAGAATTTAGTCTCAGACTAAGTTCTGTTTTTGCCTAAACTGCTGATTCAAGGGAG
>NZ_JAOTGC010000034.1:0-2037 GCF_044427445.1 Streptococcus sp. 2020WUSS084
GAAACTCTTGCAGTAGCTAAAGCGAGTGCTATCGACAAGGCTAACGCTCTATCTAAGGCTAAGGCTGAACTGGTAGAGGCTCGCTCAGCAGATGAAAACGCCCAAGGGGTACTTGCACAAGAAAAAGAAACTCTAGAAGTACTTAAGAAGGCTGACCAGGTTGCACAACTTGCCCTTACTGAAGCTATCGCTAAACAAAGCACAGCTAAATCTGACTCTGAAAAAGCTACTGCTAAGTACAATGAACTTGCTAAAGCTTTGACGGATAAGGGTGCAGTTCTTACGGTCTTGAATGCTAAGCTTACTGAAGCTAATCAAGCCCTTGCAGTTGCTCGTGCAGAGTATGAGACTGCTAAGGAGTTACTTGCAACTCTTAAAGTTGATGCAACTGAAAAAACTACTCGCTACGAAGAGTTGGCTAACCTGAAGGCAGAACAAGACCTTGCTGAGGCTGAGGCTAAACGCTTGGTTGAGTTGAAGGCTAAGGCTGAAGCTGAAGCTATCGTCAATGCAGGTGGTATTGCGACCCCAGTACTAGATGCTAACGGGGTAGTTATTGACTACGTTGATGGGAAGAAAGCAACATCTGTAGTGCATACTAAAATTGGAAAACAAGCTGGCATAATGCAGGTTGGTGACAAAATTACTTATTCACGTGTTGAACGTGCTAAGACCTTGCCAAACACAGGGGAGCAAACAAGTTTGTTGGCACTCGCAGGTGTGTCAGTATTATCTAGCCTTGGTCTTGCAAGTGCAAGAAGACGCAAACAAGGATAGGTAGCTAAAATGAAAAAATCTTCTTACTATGACAGTAGGAAGATTTTTTGGATTCCTAAAAATTTCGGAAAGACTACGCTATTCCAACAATTTTTAGGAATGAAATATGATATACTAGATGAGTAGAAAGTGAAGACGGTAGCTCTTGATTTTCTGAAAGTGAGGTGATGCCTATGGGCAATTCATCAAAATCTGACGGAAAGGAGGAGTGTTGATTGACCGCTTTTGAAGTCGTGCAGACTATCTTAGGTTTTGGTAGCTTTACCATTACTTTGATTAGCTTGTGCTATAAAATCTTCAAAGATAAGGACAAAAAATAATCCGTCCCCACTTTTGAGCGAGTAGGACGGATTAAATCTGTTATACGAGCCACCGTCTTTTTAACGGTTCTACATTGGAGTTGGTTTGCAGACCAACTCCCTTTTTCTTTATTATAGCACTTATCAAGAAAAAGTTCCAAGAGAAAGTAAAAACTCCTAGAAAAATTCTAAGAGTTTTTTTCTTCGATTGATGACTTTCTTTTTTTAATTTCAAAAAAGGTTGCCATAAAGGTTGCCATAAAACTGATTTTAAATGATTTGTAGTGAAATTCAATATTTCAAGAATCGCATGAAATCAAGCTTTTTCAGCATGTACTGAAATGTAATGAAACCTTATTTAACCTCAGTAAAAATCACGTGCTTACGCAATTTTGGTGAGTATTTTTTCAATTGAAGACGGTCTGGAGTGTTGCGTTTGTTTTTTGAAGTAAGGTACAAACGCTCACCAGATTCTTTGTGTTCAAGTGTAATATTTACGCGCATGGTATCTCCCTTCTATTATTCAGCTGAAGCAGCCTTAGCGATTTTACGTCCTTTGTAGTATCCTTTCAAAGATACACGGTGAGAACGTGAGTAATCTCCAGTAGTTTCGTCAAATTTCACAGTTGGAGCTGCTACTTTATAGTGAGTACGACGTTTGTTTTTCTTCGCTTTTGAAGTGCGACGTGCAGGTACTGCCATTTCTTTTTTCCTCCATTAAATGTCAGGGTCAAGCCCTTTTTAAATCTAAAATAGTGCGTATGACTTTCGTCAACTTTAACAGTATAACAAAAGTTTTTTGTAAAGTAAAGTTACTTGACAGATTTTTTGAAAAAATTTGTCAGATTTTTATTTCTGAAAGTTCTATAATGAAGTTAGCCACCTTACCTTAGTCAAGAATTAGATGTTTCACTATGTTTGAGTAAGTTGATGATTTCATTTGATAACAGGCTTGAAGCTG
>NZ_JAOTGC010000035.1:0-1795 GCF_044427445.1 Streptococcus sp. 2020WUSS084
GAGACTGGGCAAAAACTAGCCAGTAAATAAAAAACACAGATAGATTCAAGCTGATTCTGATGAAATTCAGCCGAACTGTCTGTGTTTTTCTTTTTGTTTCTATTATCATGGACTAATTTCTTCGCCAATTTCGTGAGATTCATGCTCATTAGGAGGAATCCTATCTCTGTTTCAACCACCTTTTGACCTCTGACATGCACTCTACGCACGCCAAAAACACCCTTCATCCTACCAAATACAGGTTCGACATCCACCTTGCGTTTGGCATAAATGCGGGCTCCCTCTTTACTTGTCAATTTCTCTTTGACTAAGTTCTTGAAATAGTTCCACGTAGGATTATACTGAATTTGTTTGAGGTTTCCTTTTTCCGTCCGTGCTAATTGGTTTAGCTCCTCACTAGCTTGTACTGGATCAGCTTCGTAAATCTTAATATCTCTCTCAAATCCATACTTATCCGTTCTTCGTGAATAATTCTTGAATGAATACACAACACCATCTGGCTTTATCCACTGATCAGAATCTTCTAGATAGGTCCAATTTTCAGGATTGGCATCACTCTTCTTGTAGCTTTTCTTCTGCTCTTTCTGATATGTTCCGTAGGGAATCAGAGGTGTTTTCTCCAGGTCATCAACGATAAAGCTATAATTTTCTTCACTACCATAACCTGCATCTGCGACAATGTGTTGAAAGAGTTCTAGGGTTTGGATGGATTGAAGAAAAGGCTTGAGTGTACGAGTGTCAGTTGGATTCGGGTACAGTCCGTAAGCTAAGGCAAACTGGCTGTTTGTGCCAAGTTGGAGGTTGTAACCAGGCTTGAGCTGGCCATTCTTCATATGATCTTCTTTCATTCGCATGAATGTTGCATCGTGATCCGTTTTAGAATAGGAATTTCGCTCTTGTAGAATCTGTTTATCTCGTTCGTACTTCTGTTTCCGAACAAGAAAATCCTCTTTCAACTTTCTCTTTAGTTTCTTAATTCTTCTTCGTTTCTGTTTGTTGGCTGAGCCACCTTTGATGACTTTAGGCTCTTGTGAGATAGCTTCTTCCACCTCGTCCAATACTTGTTCGGTTTCTTGTAGGAGTTGTTTGAGTCCCTCGCTAGTGAGGTATTCTTCCTTGGACAAGGCAGTATTCACCCCTTCTTGGACTAGTTTGTCATAAAGGGAAGAAATGTTTCCGTTCAAGGCATCTTCATAGCGTTCAACGGCCTTTTTCCACGTGAAAGAATACTTGTTGGCATCAGCTTCTACCTTGGTCCCGTCAATGAAGAGAGCCTCATCTTCAATCAATCCATTCTCTCTGAGGAGGAGAGTGAAGTAGATGAAGGCAGTTTTGATGAGCTGATTGGCGTGTGTGCTAGCCCGAAAACTGTTTATGGTCCGATAACAGACATAGGTATCCTGACTCAGCCATTTCATAGGAATGACTTCTTCATTCATTTGGACGATTTTTCGACCAGAGAATACTTGGCGAGCGTAGGCGAACAGGGTCATTTTAAGTAACATAGCGGGATGAAAGGCTGGACGACCTGTGTGGGAAGTTTCTTCCAATAGAACGGATGAAGGAATAGTATCCACAAACTGACTAATCAGACGAGCCTCATGAGTAGCAGGTAAATCCCAAGAAAGATTTAATTCCAAACTAAGCTGATTTGTGTTATACTGTTTATACATTTTCATGCCTTTCTAGTTGTTTTGTGGTTATTATAATTATAAAGCATGAAGTGGAAAACGAGCAACTCCTAATTGGAATTGCTCGTTTTTTATATGTGAGAAGCTAGTTTTTGCCCAGCCTC
>NZ_JAOTGC010000036.1:0-1684 GCF_044427445.1 Streptococcus sp. 2020WUSS084
TGATATACTCCCCTTATAGTGGACAGTGAAAAAACAAAAATTTTCACTAGAAACTATAAAGGGAGTTTTATTATGTCCAAAAGAAGTCCAAAGTCTGTCTCTGAGAAACTAGAAATTGTTCTACTCTACTTGGAAGCTGGGAAATCACTTAGCTGGTTAGCTAGGCACCATGGTGTGTCTAAAGACACTCTATCAAACTGGGTTCGGAAGTACAAAGAAGCTGGTGTTGAGGGGCTAGAGGAAAGCCGTCACTGGACGAAGTATAGTAAGGAACTAAAGGAACAAGCTGTTTCCGACTATCTCAATGGCTTGGGAAGTCTCAAAGATTTGACTGAAAAATATGGAATTTCTTGTGATTATGTTCTCAGATCATGGATAAAACGTTATACTAGTGGTAAAGAATTGAAAGCTACTAGTAGAGGAATGAGTCGCATGAAACAAGGACGCAAGACAACTTTTGACGAACGGGTTGAGATTGTCAATTTTATCCTTGCCCACGAGAAAGATTACCAAGGGGCTGTTGAGAAGTATGGTGTTTCCTATCAACAGGTCTATTCGTGGGTCAGAAAGTTTGAGAAGGACGGTTCTAACGGCCTCCTCGACCGTCGTGGAAAAGGTTTGGAAAGTAAGCCTAATTTGACTTCGGAAGAAGAGTTACGCCTAAAAATCAAGCAACAGGAAGAACGGATTAAGTATCTTGAAATGGAGAATGGTCTGCTAAAAAAGTTAGAAGAAATCAAGCGACGAAATCGACGGTAAGAATGGGGCGCCACTTGGAATCCTTCCAAGCGATTAAAGAATATGCGGATGAACAGAAAGAGGCTTCTATCAGCCACTTGTGCCGTATTCTAAAGGTATCTCGCTCAGGCTATTACAAGTGGTTGCGTCATCAAGAAACTCCTTCTGAACAAGAAAATACAAGATTGATAGACGTCATCAAGGACCTTCATAGCCAACATAATGGCATTCTTGGTTATCGTCGTATGACTCGATTTGTCAATCGCAAGCTTGAAACAAACTACAACAAGAAGCGGATTCGTCGCTTGATGCATATTCTAGGTATTCGCTCCATTATCAGAAGATCCAAGGGATATTGCACCAAGACTAGCTTTGTCAATGTAGAAGACAATATTCTCAATCGTGATTTTACAGCTACTGCCCCCAATCAGAAATGGTGTACAGATGTGACTTTCTTGAAGTACGGTATCGGCTGTAAAGCCTATTTGAGTGCGATTAAGGACCTTTATGACGGCTCTATTGTCGCTTATGTGGTTGGTCAGTTTAATGATAATGAGTTGGTATTAGAAACGCTTCGTAAAGCCCGAACAGCTAATCCTGATGCGACACCATTAATTCATAGCGATCGAGGATCACAATATACTTCGAAAGATTATTACCGTCTGACGACTCAGTATCAGATGACACGCTCTATGTCTCGTGTTGGTAAGTGTATTGACAATGCACCAATTGAGAGTCTCTTTGGGCACTTTAAGACGGAGTGCTATGATTTGAAGAAGTATAAGACCTTTGAGGAGCTAGTTTCAGATATTGATGCCTACATCTATTTTTATAATCATCAACGATTTCAAGAACGCAACAACGGCCTTGCCCCTCTTGAAATGAGGAACAAGGCCGTCGCCTAATCTTTTATTATTTCATTGTCCACTTGACAGGGAGCAGTTCA
>NZ_JAOTGC010000037.1:0-1232 GCF_044427445.1 Streptococcus sp. 2020WUSS084
CCCAAATTTCAAGTTGAAGTTAGCCACCCAAAAGAAATTCACTTGGCGACTTGTAGTCCAAGCATTTTTTAGGGTAGTTGTTAATCCAATTTTCGATAAAAGCGACTTCTTTCGGAGTCGTTTTCTTGGTTCCCTTAGGTAACCATCTACGAATTAATCGATTATGATTTTCATTTGAACCTCTCTCCCATGAAGAGTAAGCATGTGCGTAGTAGATATGTTCCTCAGGAAATACCTCAGACAATCGTTTGAACTCCGAACCATTATCTGCAGTAATGGACAGAATACGATGCTCCCCTAATAGTAACGTAAGCGCCTGATTGACAGATTCAGCAGTTTTATTTGGAATTAACCTTATAATTTGGTGTCTGCTCCGCCGGTCGGTTAAGACTAACAGGCAATAATTTTTTATCTTAGTCAGTAGGACGGTATCAATTTCATAATGACCATTTTCCAAGCGAAGATTAATAACGTCAGGACGTTCTTCGATAGATTTACCTGCCGGCTTAAAGCTCGGACTAGCTTGCTTCTTGACACCTTTCCTTTTTCTGGGATAAAGCATGTTGGCCTTCGTCAATCCTAAATGACCATTATGAAACCAGTAGTAGATGGTTGAAATACCAACTTTCACTTGCTTCTTCTTAACCATCATTTCAGGCGAAAATTTTTGCTTATGATAGTGTAAGATCTTCTCTCTGATTTCCTTTGTTAGAATTAACTTTTTCACCGACCGTTTTCGATTGGATTGGTAAACAGTTTGTGCGTAATCGGCAGAATAGACCTTTTTGTATAGCCCTTTTCTCACTTGTTGTAAAGTTGTACCTCTTTTGACTTCATTATGAATCGTTTGAGGCGCCTTTCCTAACAAGCCTGCAATTTCACGATTGGACTTATTTTCATTCTTCCACCGCTCAATCAAGCGACGGTTATCTATTGTCAAATGTTTCCCTTTTGGGGTATAATGTTCTTGCATCTCTGTGCCTTTCCTTGTGTTTGTGGTGAACAACAAGTATAGCACAGAGGTGTTTTCTTATACCTTAAATCACATTTCATTTGACAACAGGAACCCTTGAACCTGTTTTTTCAGCTAAACCAAGGCTATAATTAGCCTTGGCCACCTAGCCTAACAGCTTCAAGCCTGTTATCAAATGAAATCATCAACTTACTCAAACATAGTGAAACATCTAATTCTTGACTAAGGTAAGGTGGCTAACTTCATTATAGAACTTTCA
>NZ_JAOTGC010000038.1:0-883 GCF_044427445.1 Streptococcus sp. 2020WUSS084
TAGCCTTTTTCAAGGGATCGGTAGATAGAAGCTCTGGATGCCGCCAGTTCGTTTGAGGCGATGATGTGGTTGAGGTGTTGTCCTTTTTTGATGGCAGAAGAGACAATCTCGTCCATGCGATAGAATTCTTCTTTATTTAGGGCAACACCTGTTCTCGACTCTGAGAGCTTAGCTTCATAATCAAGCTGAGCTCTTTTTGCGTAGTAGAACTGTTTCTGGAATCCGCAGTTGCTTCTCTTTTTCGGACAGGCATTACAAACGTAGGGAGCCTTTTTGAGTAGAGGGCAGGCCTCGCAATTGGAGGTACTAGAGTTCTCTTTCACCACTCTATTTCTTCGAACTTCTTTTGAGATTGTGGACGGGTCTTTTCCTAGCTTAACAGCGATAGCCGAGAAGGGCTTAAGTTGTTCAATTCCTATTTGAATATCATTGCGATCAGAGAGAGTTAAGTGTTTGTTTTTCATTGTCGGTTACCAACTTGTCCCATAGTAAGTTCTACCTTATTTCTTTGTCTCATTCCAGTTTCCAGTTTTTAAGACAGACTAGAACTTACTTTGGGAATTTACTCCATAGAACTTTCAGTGTAAAAAAACAAAAAACTGGTTGACAATGTGTATAAGTCGTGATAGAATGAATGAGTTGTCTCTTGAGGTGCTAGTTAATAGCGGAACGAAAAAAAGTTTCAAAAAAGTGTTGACAAGTCCATTAGAAGATGATAGAATAAATGAGTTGTCTCTTGAGTAACTAGTTAACAGAGGAACGAAAAAAAGTTTCAAAAAAGTGTTGACAAAGTTTCCAAGAAATGATAAACTAAGATAGTTGTCGCGAGAGCGCGATAACGAACAAGACCTTTGAAAATTAAAGAAGACGAACCAAACGTGCA